>CBINPE010000013.1:0-53643 GCA_966252435.1 uncultured Burkholderiales bacterium
CGCGGCCGCATGTTCGTCAAGCCCAACGACCCGGTCTATGAAGGCATGATCGTCGGCATCCACAGCCGGGACAACGACCTCGTCGTCAACGCGACCCGCACCAAGCAGCTCACCAACTTCCGCGTGTCGGGCAAGGAAGACGCGATCAAGATCACGCCGCCGATCGAGCTGACGCTGGAGTACGGCGTCGAGTTCATCGAGGACGACGAGCTGGTCGAGATCACGCCCAAGTCGATCCGGCTGCGCAAGCGCCACCTCAAGGAGCACGACCGCAAGCGCGCGAGCCGCGAGGCGGCGGGCGGTTGAGGGACGCATGACGAGCCTCCCCGCATGAGGTCGGCCACGCACCGCCAGGCGGTGTTCGGCATGGTGCTGGTGACCCTGCTGTGGAGCTCGGCAGGGGTGGTGACGCGCCACCTCGAAGGCGCCTCGCCTTTTGAGATCACCTTCTGGCGCAGCCTGTTCACGGTGCTGACGCTGGGCGTGTATTGCACAGTGCGGCAGGGTGCGGTGGGCCTGGCGCGCAGCCTGCGTGCGGGCGGGCCGGTGCTGTGGGCCTCGGGCCTGCTGTGGAGCGTGATGTTCACCTGCTTCATGGTGGCGATCACGATGACCTCGGTGGCCAACGTGCTGGTCACCATGAGCATCTCGCCCCTGGTGACGGCGCTGCTGGCGCATTTCATTCTGGGCCAGCGCGTGTCCGGCCCCACCTGGGCGGCGATCGTGGTCGCTGGCAGCGGCATCGCCTGGATGGTGGGGCAGGGCGTCAGCGCCCATCCGGAGGACGTACCGGGCACCCTCGTGGCGCTGGCCGTGCCCCTGATGGCGGCAATGAACTGGAACCTGATCCGCCGCAGCGGCGCCCACGTGGACTTGGTGCCCGCCTTGCTGATTGGCGCCGTGCTGTCCTGCCTGGCGGTGGTGCTGCCGGCCTGGCCACTGAGCGCCTCGGCCCACGACGTGGGCCTGCTGGCCGGGCTGGGTGTGCTCCAGCTGGGCCTGCCGTGCATCCTGGCCATCGCCGTGACACGCCGGCTCAGCGCGCCGGAGGTGGCCTTGCTGTCGCTGCTGGAGATCATCTTCGGGATTGCCTGGGCCTGGGTGTGGGCCCATGAACAGCCCTCGGCCGATGTGCTGGTTGGCGGCAGCATCGTGCTGGCGGCACTGGTTGGCAACGAGGCCTGGGCGCTGTGGCGTGCGCCGCGGGCCGGCAAGGCGCGCTGAGAAAGGCTGCCGGCGCCCAGCCAATCCCGGCCGGCGCTCCGGGTTGCGACCCTGCCCTGGCCAGGCAAAGGCGGCCGGCCCACAATGGGCGCATCTTCTGCCGGGTAGACGCACGGCCTGTCGTGCGCACCGCCACCTCCACCGAATACTTCCACCGCCACCGAAGCGGGGGCACCGCCGACAACACACGCATGGACCACAACCTGACCCTGATCTCCACCGTTGCCGCGGCCTTCGGCGTGGCCCTGGTCCTCGGCTTCGTCGCCGAGCGCCTCAAGATGCCTGCGTTGGTCGGCTACCTCATGGCCGGCATTGCCATCGGCCCGGCCACACCGGGGTTCGTGGCCGATGTGCACCTCGCCTCCCAGCTGTCGGAAATTGGCGTGATGCTGTTGATGTTCGGCGTGGGGCTGCATTTTTCTCTGGATGATCTGCTCGCAGTCAAGCGTCTCGCCATTCCCGGGGCGCTGGTGCAGATGGGCCTGGCCACGGGCTTGGGCATGCTGGCGGCCTGGGGCTGGGGATGGGAGACCGGCAGCGGCCTGGTCTTCGGGCTGTCGCTGTCCTGCGCCAGCACCGTGGTGCTGCTCAAGGCACTTGAGGCGCGCGGCCTGCTCGACGGCATGAACGGGCGGATCGCGGTGGGCTGGCTGGTGGTTGAGGACCTGGCCACTGTGCTGGTCCTGGTCTTGCTGCCGGCGCTCGCGGGGGTGCTGGGTGGCGCGGCGCCCTCCGCGGCCGCAGAGGCGCCCTCGCTGTGGCTGGCGCTGGGGCAGACCCTGCTGCAGGTCGCGGCCTTCGTCGCCCTGATGCTGATGGTGGGGCGACGGGTCCTGCCCTGGATGCTCTGGCACGTGGCACGCACCGGATCGCGCGAGCTGTTCACGCTGGCCATCATCGCCGCCGCCATCGGCATTGCCTACGGCGCGGCGCAGCTGTTCAGCGTGTCGTTCGCCCTGGGCGCCTTCTTCGCCGGCATGGTGATGCGCGAATCGGAGTTCAGCCACCGTGCGGCGGAAGGGTCGCTGCCCTTGCGGGATGCCTTCTCCGTGCTGTTCTTCGTCTCGGTGGGCATGCTGTTCGAGCCGGCCGTCCTGGCTGAGCGGCCGCTGCAGGTGCTGGGGGTGGTGGCCATCGTCGTCGTCGGCAAGTCCTTGGGCGCGCTCGGCCTTGTGCTGGCCTTCCGCTACCCGCTGAACACGGCGCTGACCGTCAGCGCCAGCCTGGCCCAGATCGGCGAGTTCTCTTTCATCCTGGCGGGGTTGGGCGTGTCACTGGGCTTGCTGCCCGCGGACGGGATGAACCTGGTTCTGGCGGGCGCATTGATCTCGATGGCCCTGAACCCGCTGCTGTTCGCCGCCGTCGAGCCCCTGCGGCGCTGGGTCCTGAAACGCTCGGCGCTGGCCCGGCGCCTGGAAAGGCGCAGTGACCCCTATGCCGAGCTGCCGGTGAGCACGGAACGCAAGTACCTGCAGGGCCAGATCGTGCTGGTGGGCCATGGCCGGGTGGGAGCGCGCATCGCTGCCGCGCTGTCTGCGCGAGGCATCCCGTACGTGGTGGCGGAACACAACCGCGAACTGGTCGAAGACCTCCGGCGAAGCGGCATGGCGGCCGTGTCGGGCGATGCGGCCGAGCCGTCGGTGCTGATCCAGGCGCACATTGCGAAGGCGGCCATGCTGGTGGTTGCCGTGCCCGATGCCCCTCGCGCCCGGCAGATGGCCGAGACCGCGCGCACCCTCAACCCTGCCATCGAGGTGCTGGTATGGGCGCATGGCGAGGACGAGGCGGCACTGCTGCGCCAGGAGGGGGTGGGCCTGGTCTTCACGGAAGAGGAGGAGCTTGCCAAGGGCATGAGCAGCCATGTGCTGGCGCGTGTCGCGCCGGCCACCTGAGGACAGCTGGACAAGGAAAGCAGGAAATGCAATGACGATGATGACAAGGCCCCCACCCCTGGTGCTGGACGACCGCACGGTGCTGGAAAACCGCTGGGTCCGCCTCGAGCCCTACCAGGAGGCGCTGAAGGAAGAGGTGCGCACCGCCCTCGATTGCGATTCGGCTGGCTGGAATCTGTTTGCCATGAGCGGGCAGGCGGAGCACTTCGAAGGCTGGTGGGCTGGGCTGCAGGCACAGATGAGGACAGGCCAGTGGGTGGCTTATGCCATCCGCGACCTGACAGTGGCGGCGGAGCCTGTGGTCGGAACCAGCAGCTTCCTGAACATCAAGCCCGACAGGCAGTGCGTGGAGATTGGCGGGACCTTCCTGCACCCCGATGTCCGCTCCGGGCACGTGAACGCCGCCTCGAAACTCCTGATGCTGGCGCATGCGTTCGAGCGGGGTGCCCGCCGGGTGGAGTTCCTGACGGACCTGCGCAACCTGCGCAGCCAGGCCGCCCTGGCCAAGCTGGGGGCCGTGCGCGAGGGCGTGCTGCGGCGGGACCGCGTGACCTGGACGGGCCACGTGCGCGACAGCGTCGTGTTCTCGGTCACCGACCTTGACTGGTCCGCGGTGCAGGCGGGGCTGGAGGTGCGCTGTGCCACTGCCACGCCCAGAAGCCAACTACCACAACGACCAGGATGAGTGCCACGCCGCGGCGGGCACGGCTGATGCCAGCCTCCGGCGGTGCCTGCTTGCGGCCAGTGATCATGGCGCCGACCAGGTTTTCGCGGTGCAGCCGGCTGCTGACGAGCACGGCTGCCACGTGCACCACCACCAAGCCAAGCATCAGGTTCGCGATGGCCTCATGGACTTCCTCGAGGGCCTCGCCGCCCAGGTCGCTGTAGAGGGCCCAGCCCGAGGCTGACACGCCCAACGCCAGGGCAATGAGTGCCAGGATGGCCCAGGCGCCTGCCGGGTTGTGACCAGTGTGGTGTTCTGGGCGGCCGTGCCAGATCGAGCGCAGGTAGCCGATCACGGCGGAAGGTCCTCGCACGAAGTCGGAAAAGCGTGCGTGACGGGTCCCGACCATGCCCCAGAGCAGCCGGAAGACGACCAGCCCGGCCAGGGTGTATCCCAAGGTCACGTGGACGAGCCGCCATGTCTCGCGCTCGGCCGTCAGGTAGGCGCCGGCAAAGCACAGCACCATGAGCCAGTGGAACACGCGGACAGGCGCGTCCCAGATCAGGGGCTGTAAGCCGGGCGTTGGGGATGTGATGCTGGTAGGGGATGCAGACGGTGTGTTCATTGAGGTCTCCTTGTGAGCCCCCATCGTGGGATGGTCTGCTTATCGTTTGCTTAAGCGAACGACAAGTCTTCAAAAACCCAGCGAGGGCTTGAGATACGTCAAACCGTCTTCGGTTGCGGACACTGAGCGGGCCGCCACGTGAACATGAGCGATCGGCCGAAAGCGAGCCGAGGCCGGTCACATCCTCCGCGTTGCGGCACTGCAGGGTCCGCAGGATTCACCTTATGCCTACCTTCCTCCGCCTCCCATATGTCGCGCCTGCCATGAGGCGCCGGACGGCGGCATGCCCTGAGCGGATGGGCTGATGGGCGCGTGCAGGCTGGACAGGCCGTGCGGCTCGGGGCGTTCGTCAATGCCTGCAATTGACGAGCATCCCTCCGTCGTGAACAGTCCTAGCGGCCCCGCGCACCCACGCGGTCGACTTCCCGCATCACCACCACCACGACCAGCGCGGCGATCGGGCCAGCCAGCGTATGCAGCAGCGACGCCACCAGCGGGGCGACCATGACCAGGTGCCGCAAGCCCCAGCCGTACAACACCCCGGCGCGGCGCACATAGGCGGCGCCGGCTTCGCTCCAGTTCGTGCGCGCCTGTGAGCCCACCGGCATGGCACAGATGAAACTCGCGTGGTTGTAATAGCGCACCGAGATCACCGAGCACACGAGGCTGGCGAACAGCAGCGCCATCAGCATCAGCTCCAGCAGCAGGCGGGGCGTGAAGGCGTCGAGCAGGTTGGCCAGCATCTCGGCGTTGAGGCTGGCGTGCAAGGAGGGTGCCGCCAGCGAGACCGTGCCCATCAGGCCCAGCACGGCCGTCGAGGCCGTCATGGTGGCCGACATCAGCGAGTTGCGCAGCGTCTGCACGGCCAGCAGTTCCGAGCCGCGCTCGTTGCTCACCGTGCGGAACCATTCCTCGCGCAGCCGGGCGTGCGCGGAACGGGCCAGTTGGTCAGGGTGCTGGCGCTGCCCCAGCGCCAGCACGGCTTCGTAGGCGGCAAGGATGGCCACCGTGGCCGCGGTCGGGATCCAGCTCAGGGCGTCGGTCATGTCGTGCGGAAAAAGAAGGAGAAAGGGGGCAGTGGAGTTTCACCACCCAGTCCCAGACCGGGACGATACCTCGAATCATCCTTCTTTCTCTTTCCTGGGCAGGGAGACGGACCGCCTCAACGCGGCCAGCGGTATCCGACAGTCCGGCAAGGGTGGCTCGAAGCGGTGGCGGGTCGTCTTGAACGGAAACAACGTCCGCTGCTCCGCGCTGGTGAGGATGCGCGCAACGTCGAAGGGCGCATGCGTGCGCCAGCAGTGCACCGTCACACGGGGGTCCTCGTACCCCAGCAGGATGCAGGGGACACAAGCCAGGTCGAGCAGGGCCGCTGCACGAAGCCGGTGATTCCCGTCCATGACCAGTCCCGTGCTGCGCTCGACAGGGAGAGGGACCCGCCACTCGCCACATGCCACGATGCGCGCCGCCAGCGCTTGGACGTGTTGCGGGTCGGTTTCCTCGGACGGAAGAAGGCGCCCAAGCGGTTGCAGGGTCAGGGCGTAGGGCGAGGGACTGCTCATTCGATCTGCTCCGAGGGAAGCACCATGTCCTGATGCGGGATCCCTGCATCGTCGTACAGCATCCCTTCGCCCTCAAAGCCGAACTGGCCGTAGTAGTCCAGCAGATGGGCCTGTGCTGAGATGCGGATCGGCTGCCCGGGGTGCACCTGCCGCACAGCGGCCACGGCGCGGCGCATCAAGGCCTGGCCCAGCCCTCGGCCGCGCCAGTGCCTGGCGACCACCACGCGCCCGATGCCAGGCTCCGCGAAGGCGAGGCCGGCGGGCAGGATGCGTGCGCAGGCAACCATCCCGTCGTCGAGGTCGACGGCGAGCAGATGGCGGCACGATGGGTCGAGTCCGTCGAGGTCCTGGTAGTCGCATTGCTGCTCGATCACGAACACGTCATGGCGCAATTGCACGGCCTGGGCCCACAGGGACGCCGGGAGCTGTGTATAGGGCGCGCAGTGCCAGTGAACCTGGGGCAGCCCCGGGTCGATGCGGTTGTCCTGGGTCGGGTTCATGCCGTCTCACCCTCCACCAAGGCCCGTGGCAGTGTCTTCGCCGGGGACGGCCGTGTCACCTTTGCGAATCGCAGCAGCAGCTGGAGACAGGTTGCCCCCAGGCCCACCATCAGGCCGATCCACAGCCCGCGTACGCCCAGGCCGCCCGGCACGCTGAGCAGCCACGCCGCCGGCAGGCCCACGCCCCAGTAGCCGATGAGCGTGCGCACGAACGCGCTGCCTGTCTCCCCGACTCCGCGCAGCATGCCGATGGCGATGTTCTGGCTGCAGTCGAAGAACTGCAGCCAGGCCGCGAGGGCAAGCAGCGATGCCCCCAGGCTGGCCACTTCCGCCGTCATGCCGCTGTGGCCCAGAAAGGCCTGGAGAACGAGTTCGGGGGCGGCCCCATAGAGGAGCGCGACGCCCGCCATCGCCAACCAGCCCATGGCCAGGCCCGTCCAGGCCAATCGCCTCGCACGCACCGACTGCCCCTGCGCCCAGGCCGGACTGATGCTGATCGACACCCCGTGAGAGAGCCCGACCGCCACCATGAACACCACATACACCGCCTGGTTCACCACGGTGTGGGCCGCCAGCGCCGCAGCGCCGAAGCTGCCGGCCATCAGGCCCAACAGGGAAAAGAACCCGGCTTCCGAGCCATAGGTGGCCGCCACCGGCAGACCCAGCCGCAGGGTTTGCCGTAACGCAGGTAGAGGGGTGGCCCAGACCTTCAGGCACATCACCGACGACACAGCCGGGTCCCGCCTCGCCAATGCCCAGAAAGCCCCGAAGGCCAGCAGGTTGACCAGGCTGCCAGAGAGGGCGACCCCCACCAGTCCCAGCCCCAGTCCCGGCCAACTGCCGATCCCACGCGTCAACACGAGGTTCAGAACCAGGTTCACCCCCACCGATGCGACCGTGATGGCCAGCAGGGGGCCCGGCTTGCGCAATCCAACCGTGATGTTGCGCAAGGCCTGGAACCACAGCAGCGGCAGCATCCCGGGTGCCGCGGCCGCCAGGTACAGCGCACAGTGCCGGGCGACCTGGGCATCCTGCCCCGCGAAGGCCAGCAGCGGCGCGCCGGCTGCCATCACGAGCCAGAACAGCAGGCCCGCGAGGGTGGCCACGGCGAAGCTGGCACGGGACAGCTCGCGGAGGCGCTGCGGGTGGCGATCGGCGTCGATTGCGGCTTCAGCCACCAGGTTGCCGGTGGGCGTCACCAGACCCACGCCCATGGTACGCAGAAAGTTGAACAGCGACATCGCCAGGCCGCCTGCCGCCAGGTCGAGCGTGCCCAGCTGGCCGAGGACCACGACCTGGGTGGTGCCCAGCGCGACCTGCGCCAGCTGGGTCAGCACCAGAGGCCCCGCCAGGGTGCCGATGTGCATGGCGTCGCCGCGCCAGGACAGCCGGGTCATGGGGCCAGGGCCACGGCGGGCGTGAGCTGCTCGAGCAGCAGATCCAGCTCGGCATCTACCGAGGGGTCGAGCAGGCCGTGTCCACGCATCCAGTCGTCATCGAAGACGGTGTCGAGGTACTTTTCCCCGCCGTCGCAGACGAGCACGACGAGGGTGCTGTGGGGTGGTGCGGCCTGCGCGCGCTTCAGGGCCTGGTAGATCACCCCGCCGGCCGAGCCGCCGACCAGCACGGCGAAGCGTCGGGCCAGGTAGCGTGCGGTGTTGAACGCCTGGGCATCGCTGACCTTCAGGCCTTCGTCGAGCAGGCTGTAATCCACGAGGTCGCCGATCTCGGCCCCCTCGGGGGTGCCCGTGCCCGACTGGAAGTACGGGGCGCCGGGTCCTCCGAAGGCGATGGAGCCGACCGGTTCCACACCGATCACGCGCAGCGCCGGCAACTGCTTCTTCAGCGCGCGCGCCGTGCCGAACAGCGAGCCCCCGGTTCCGACGGCTCCGATGAGGTGGGTGAGGCTCGGCCCCAGCGCCTCGATGAGCTCGTCGGCCACGGCCGCGTAACCGTTGGCGTTGGCGGGGTTGTTGTGCTGTTCGGTCCAGCAGGCCCCCTGTTCCTTGGCGATGCGCTCGGCCAACGCCTCACGGTCGGCGGTTGCAAGGCCATCGCCGGGTTCCTCGTTCACGTACAGCAACTCCGCCCCGAAAGCCTGCATGGCGCGCAGCTTGTCCTTGCAGGCGTGGTGGTCCACCACGGCGGTGAAGCGGTAGCCGCGCTCGGCGGCCAGCAGGGCCAGGCCCATGCCGGTGTTGCCCGAGGTCGACTCGATGACCCAGCCGCCCGGCTTGAGCAAACCCTGCTGCTCGGCCTCATCGAGCATCTGCCGCGCCATGCGGATCTTGGCCGTGCCGGTGGGGTTGAACTGCTCCAGCTTCAGCAGCACCCGCGTTCCGAAACGCGTGGTCAGAAGCTGCAGCAAGGGCGTGCGGCCGATGAGGTCGGAAATGCGCCCGGCCACGGCAGGCGTTGGTTGCAAAGGGTGACGGTCCATCGAATTTCTCCTCTCTCCTGGTCAATCAATGAATAAAGGTCAATTAATTAATCAATTGGTAATGAAAAAACGAGCATGAAGCCACCTCGTCGAGCCGCCAGCGCGGTGGACCTGTCTCGTCCAGCGCCACGACCACCTTGCGCGGCAGCGCCAGGCCATGGAACGCGGACTCGTTCGAGTCCATCTGGTAGCCCGCCGTGTTGAGGTAGACCAGCAGATCCCCCGGCCGAGGGCGGTGCGGCAGGCGCAACTTGCGCCAGCTGACCATGTCACTGTCCAGGCAACTGGCGCCGGCGACTGCCGCGGCAAAGGGCCCGTTGTCGGCCTGCGCCTGGCCATCCGGAGCACGCAGCAGCAGGGGGTCGGGCAGGTACTCGCTGTTGAACCACTGCTCCGACAGGCTGAAGCTCATGCCGTCCACGGTCACGAGGCCGTAGCCCTCCGCGGGCCGTTCCTTGACGCCCTGGACACGAAAGGCGGTGACCCCTGCCTGGTCCAGCAGCGCGCGGCCCGGCTCCAGCAGCAGGCGCAGGCCGTGCGCCCGCAACCGCCGTGCCAGGCTGCCGCGCCCGGCGTGGCCCTGTGCCAGGATTTGTGTCAGCATCGCCGCGCCATGGCATTCACTGGCGTAGGGATAGAACTCGTCAAAGCGCTTGTTCGCGTGATAGTGCCGGGGGGTCTGGACAGTCACGAAGTCGTGCCAAGCGGACGAATCGACGTACCGCATGGCGAAGCCCCCACCGATGTCGACGGTGTCGCACCGCAAGCCCAGGCGCTGCGCCTCCAGGCACCGGTCCACCAGCCAGTGAGCCGCCGCGGCACGCGGCTCGATGGCGTACCCGCTGAGGTGGAAGGAAAAGCCCTCCAGGCTCACCAGCGGCTTGCGGGCCGCGCACAGGGCCACCGCTTCGGCGAGCTGGGTGTCGTCCAGCCCAAAGCGGCTCTGCGGTTGCGAGGGCGGCCGCCAGCGCAGCAGGACACGACCGTGCCGGCCCAGGCTGCTTGCCAGGTCGACGAACCGGGCCAGCTCCTCCACGCTGTCCATGGCCACCAGGCAATCATGGAGCAAAGCCAGGCGCAGCAGGGCAGGGTGCTTGTCCGGCCCGGAAACGCCGATCTGCGGGCCTGGCACGCCGGCCTCCAGCGACGCTGCGAGCTCTGGAACACTGGCCGCATCCACGCCCAGGCCCAGCGCGGCACACTGCGCCACCAGGCAGTGCGCCTTGTTGGCTTTCTTTGCGTACAGCACTTGGCCCTCGACCTCTGCCCGGCGCAGCGACGTCTGAAAAGCGGTGGCGTTCTCCGTGAAGGCCTGGGGCAGCATGAAGTGCAGCGGGGACCCCAGCCCATTCACGAGTTCATGCACGACGGCTGCGTGGGTGGTGAGCAGGGTTTGCGTGCGCGGGTCCATCAAGGCGGGAAGCACGGGCGACGGGCCCACGCCCGCAGACTTCGCAAGCAGCGCGCTCACCACAGCGCCACCTCGGTTCCCAGCCCCTGTGCGATGGCTTGTTCAGCCAGGACCCGGCCGAGCGCGATGTCCGTGATGACCATGCCACTGTTGTAGGCGAACACACGGTCGTCGGGGTGCCGCCTGCCGGGTCTTCTTCCCGCGAGGATCTCCGGAAGCTCCGCATCGACCTCGGGCAGGCGTCCGTCGAGCGCCAGGTCAGTGCCGGTCACGCGCATCTGGCCTGCGTGGGTCGCTACGCGGTAGTCCGCCGCGTGCAGCACCTCCTTGTCAATGCCATGCCCCACGAGCACTGCCAGCGCACCGGGGCGTAGCCATGGCAGTGCCACGCTCTCCGGCGACGTCGGCCCGCTGGCGCCGACGACGATGTCGACCGTCTCCGCAGCATGGCGCAGGTCCTGCGAGACCTCCACCCGGCGGTCCGGATGGTGGGCCTGCATCTGCGTCAGCACGGCATCGATCCCTGCCGGGTGGTGCCCGTGGACCACCAGGCGGTGCAACTGCGGCATGGCTTCCACCAGGAATGGCAAGGCCATCTGGCCCTGCACGCCGCAGCCCACCACCAGCGCCGACGACGCAGCGGCGGGCGCGCAATGGCGGGCGATGAGGGCGGTGGCCGCGGGGGTGCGCAGGCTGCCCACCAGGCTGCAGTCCATCAGTGCGATCGGCGCGCCGCTGCGGTCGTCGTGCAGCAGCAGGGAGGTGTGGTAGCGCTGCTCCGCCTTGCCACCTTCGGGGCCGAACTTGTAGGAAGTCTTGACGGCCACGGTCTCCCGCTCGCCGTCGCGGCCGAGCATGGCGTAGGCCACGGACCGGCCATCCGGTGGCTTGACGGTGAGTTTGGCCGGATTGCTGCTCTTGCCCGCGGCATACGCGCGGTAGGCGCCTTCCACGGCGGCCACCACATCCGCCAGCCGCCAGCTCAGTTGCGCCATGTCCCGCTTGGAGAGAACGCGCAGGCTTGCGCCTGCCGCGCCGGCATTCAGGTCTGTCATTCAGGTCTCCTCAGACGATGTGGCGAGCCACAGGGGTTTGCCGGTAGGGCATGGAGGCACGCAGGTTCAGCGTCACGTTGACGCGGCGCAGCCAGCGGTGGCGGGGGCCGTAGTTGGGCCGGTAGACCGAGCGGCCGTGCACGGCGCGCTTGTTGTCGATCCACAGCATGTCGCCGGGCTCCATCACGAGGGAGGTCTTGTGCTCGTTGAAGCGCTGGATCAGCCAGTCGAAGGCCTGTTGCGCTTCATGGTCGCCTTCGATGGCGCGCATGTAGGCTTCGTCGACCTGGATGAAGGGACGCAGCCGCGCGCCGCTCAGTGCGGGCACGGGCTGCGGATCGGCGTACATGCGGCGGATGCGCTCGAAGGCATCGTCGTCGAGCCGCCAATGCGCGCTCACGTTCTGGTCCGGCAGGTGAGAGGTGTCGGGCAGGACGACGAAGCGCGGCGCGGACAGCACCGCCCATTTGTCATCCGGAATCTCGATGTCGTCAATGGACGCGAGAAACGTCTCCGCCTCTTCCTCGTTGCGGTAGCAGACGATGGACAGGAAATCGCTGCGATGGTCGTGGAAGGCCTCCTCGTTGTGCCACACGAGCGTGACGCTGCTGCCGCCACCGAGTTGCTCGTTGCGTTCCTTCTCGATGGGCACGATGTGGCGCAGGAAACGGCCGTTTTCCTGGGTGCGCCAACCGAAGATCTCGCCCAGCGCCGCGGTGAGCAGGCACTGGGTGATCTCCTCACGCAGTGTCGGCGGGTTGCGCCAGGCGGCATCCCAGTGCGCGGGCGAGGGCCCGATGCGGCTGTCGTCCACCGGTACTCCGCGAATGAGCACCGCGCCGCAGTGCAGGTGCAGGAACTTGAACCGGTGCGCCAGCTCGCGCAGAGGGCGGGGCAGCTCCTGGGCGGCCAGTGCACAGGCGTCCGCGAACTCAGGTGTCTCCACGCTGCCAAACGTGGCAGCCAACTGGTCGACCAGCTGCTCGATGCCGGCGACTTCCCGTGGCTTCAGCGGGTGGACATGGACCGAAGTGTTTTTCAAAGCAATCCCAGTGTGTGTCATTGGCCTTTCCGTGTTGTTGAGCGAAAGGACTGTAATGCATAGAATGCGAATCGTTCTCATTTGCCTTAACTGAAACATGGAGATCGGATCGAATGAAGATGAAAACCGTGATGGCCCTGGCGGGATCGCTGGCTGCTCCGCTGGCGATGGCCCACAGCCTCTGGATCGAGCCTGGCAAGTCGGGCCAGGCCCAGGTCCTGTATGGCGAGCCTGAAATCCGCTTGCAGGAGCGCAGCCCCGGCAAGCTCGATGACCTGGAGTTCGTGGCCTCGCTGGATGGGGCCGTGGACTGGCGCAAGGGCGCGACGGGTTTCGCGCTGGAGGATCCCAAGGCGGATGCAGGGTCCTGGGTGGAAGCCCGGGCAGCCGCCGTGCGCACCGACGCGGCGGCACCCGGTGGCACCCAGGCGCTGTACCACGCCCGCAGGGCCACTTGGCCGCTGAAGGCCACCTCCTCCGCCATGGCCCTGGACATCGTCCCCACCGCCGAGGCCAACACCTTCGCGGTGTCGTTCAACGGCGAGCCGCTGAAGCGTGGCACCGTGAAGGTCATTGCGCCCAGCCTGTGGCTGCAGGTGCATGACATCGATGAGCGTGGCCTGGTGAGGATCCACACCCCGTGGCGCGGCCTCTACGTCCTGGAAGTCGACAGCCGCGAGCAACGTGCGGGTGAACTGGCGGGCATGCGGTACGAGACGGTCGCCCACCGCACCACGCTGAGCTTCACACGGCCCGACGGCCCCGTGTTCGCCAATCCCCTGCCGCCCCAATCCAAGGCCGACTGATTCATGACCATGACCAAGCGCACGAACAACAAGAATCGCAAGCACCGCATCGCGCAAGCCGCGGCCCTGGCGGCATTCGGCACCGCCTCCCTGGCCCAGGCGCAAGCGGTTGACCCTGGCACGACCCTGGACCAGGTGGTCGTCAAGGCAAAGAAGGAAACCCTGTACCTGAACCAGGACGTCAACGCGGGTGCGCTGGGCGTTCAGCCCCTGCACGAACTCCCTTTCTCGATCGGCTCGTACGGCCGCGAGCTGATGGACAACCAGCGCGCCCGCACCGCCCAGGACGTGCTCAAGAACGACCCCGGCGTCCAGCCCGCCTCTTTCGGTGGCGCTTACGACGGCCTGTCCGTGCGCGGCTTCTCGGCCAACGCCATCAACAGCGTGCGCCGCGACGGGCTGCTGACCAATGTGTACGCCGACATTCCCCTGGAAAATATGGATCGCGTGGACGTGCTCAAGGGCTTGTCCGGGTTCCTGTACGGTGTCGGGGAGCCGAGCGGGCTCGTCAACTACGTGCTCAAGCGGCCCACACGCGACACTTTCACCAGCGTTGACGTCGAGGCGCGCAGCTTCGGGGGGCGCTATGGCCACCTGGATGCGGGAGGCGCCACCGGCACCGATGGGGCCATCGGCTACCGCGTCAACGTTGCGGGTGAGGACCAGGGTGACTTCACGCATGCGGGTGATGTGTCCCGTGCCATGGCGTCGGCGGCGTTGGATTTCAAGCTGGCCAGCGGCACGCTGGTGCGCCTCGACGCCGACCACCAACGCAAGAAGCTCGCTGCGCAGCCCGTGCTGGGCCCGCGCAGCGACGGCACCGTCGTGCCTGCGGCGAGCCTTGACCCGAGGACGCTCCTGGGACAGCCCTGGGGACAGTACAGCACCGAGGCCTCGAACGTCGGCATGCGGATCGAGCATGCCTTGAGCAGCGAGTGGCAGCTTGTCGGCCAGCTGGGGTACAGCACGACCACCCGCGACGCGGCCTTCCCCGACATCTACGAGGTGGGGCCCAGTGGCGCTGTCCTCAGCGGCGACTACTATTACTCGCCCGATCAGCGCTTCACGACACACTCGGCCCAGGCCTTTGCCAATGGACAGCTGCAAGTCGGCGGCCTGCGGCACGACGTGGTCTTGGGGGTGGCCGACAGCGTCTTGAAAACGGCAGACGGCGGCTGGTTCCCGAATGACGGCCTGACCGTCGGGAACATCCATGCGCCCGTCTACAGCGCGCAGCCTGACTTCTCGCAGCCGCCGGCAAAGAACCACAGCCGGATGCGCCAGCCCAGCTTGTTCGCCAGCGACACCCTCTTCCTCAACCCGCAGTGGCGGCTCCTGCTCGGTGCGCGCTACATCCACTACAGCAATGAGTCCCGCAGCGCCACGGGCGTGGAGCGCAACTACAGCGCCGACGTCACCGTGCCCTCGGCCGCGCTTGTCTGGCTGCCCACCGGCGCGCTGACCGTGTACACGAGCTACACCGAGGGCCTCGAGCAGGGCGCGTACGCTCCCCTGGCGGCGATCAACCGTGGCGAACGGCTGGACCCCATCCGCAGCAAGCAGGTCGAGACCGGCGTGAAGTGGAAGCCAACGGCCAGCCTGGCCGCCACGGCCGCGCTGTTCCACATCGACAAGCCACTCCAGGCCACGGACCCCACCGACAGCGTGTTCAAGACACTGGGGCGTCAGCGCCACCAAGGGATCGAACTGGCCCTCAATGGCGAGATCAGTCCACGCCTGTCCGCGGTGGCGGGGCTGGGCTGGCTGGACGCCACGGTCCAGGGCACGGGCGACGTCCGCAGCGGCAAACGTCCCGCCAACGTCGCACGGCTGCAAGCCAGTGCCTGGCTGGACTGGCGCGTGGCAGGGGTGCGTGGGCTGAGCCTCAACGGCGGCCTGGTGCACACCGGCGCTCGCGCCCTGGACCAGGCCAACGCACTGACCGTCCCCTCGTTCACCCGCTGGGATGCCGGCTTGCGGTATGGGGTGGACATGGGCGTGCCGGTGGTGTGGCGCCTGCAGGTCCAGAACCTTGGCGATCGGCGCTATTGGGAGAACGTCAACTATGGCGGTGTCCTGGCGGGCGCGCCTCGCACGGTCCGCCTGTCGGCCGAATGGCTGCTGTAGGAAGGCAAACATGAAGCGCCAGCATGCGGTCTGGATGCATCGTTGGGTGGGGCTGGTGCTGGCACTGTTCCTGACTGTTGCCGGTCTCACAGGCAGCGTGCTGCCGTTCTACCGCGACCTGGACGCCGCCCTGTCTCCGCAGTTGATGAAACTCGAGGAACTCGAGGAGCCGGCACCCTCGCGACCGCGGGACCCGCTGGACCTGCGTGAGCAGGTGCTTCAGCGGCACCCAGGATGGCGGATGGACCGCGTGCCCCTGGCTGCGGAGCCCGGGTGGGCGACGATGTTCGTCGTCCAGGCCGAGCCCGGCCAGGCCCCACTGCTTTTCGACGAGTTGTACGTCGACCCTCGCAATGGCCGCGAACTTGGCCGGCGGATGTGGGGTGACCTGGGGGAGGGCCTCGTCAACCTCATGCCCTTCGTCTACCGCCTGCACTACTCGCTGGCGTTGGAGCCGATCGGCACCCGGGTGCTCGGCATCGTTGCCTTGCTGTGGACGCTGGATTGCCTGGTGGGGGCGTGGCTGACATTCCCGCCACGTGGACCGCGCCGGGAAGGCATGGCGGGACGCCAGGGTCCAAGCTGGTGGTCGCGATGGCGCCACGCCTGGCGGGTGCGGCGGGATGCGAGCGGGCACCGCCTGACGGTGGACCTGCACCGCGCGGGGGGACTGTGGCTGTGGGCCGTGTTGTTCGTGATGGCCTGGTCCGCCGTCTCCTTCAACCTCCGGCCGGTCTATCAGCCGGTGATGAGCCTGGTCTTCGACATGCCGCCCGGGCCGGCCCCTGCTACGCGCGTGCCGCTGGCCGAGGCCGAGGCGCCGGATTGGCGGCAGGCCCGCGAGAGAGCGCGCTCGCTGATGCGCGAAGCGGCGCTTGAACAGCATGCCGAGATCTTGCGTGAAGAGATGCTGGTGCTCGATCGGAAGGCCGCGGTGTGGCGCTACGTGGTCACCACCGACCGCGACCTTCGACGCGCCGGCGGCAAGACGACGCTGGCGATGGACGTCCGCACGGGGGAGCCTGTGTCCGTGCAGTGGCCCACTGGCGCCCACGCTGGACAGACGGTCGAGACCTGGCTGACCCACCTGCACATGGCGCGGGTGGGTGGGCTGCCGCTGCGGGTGCTCGTCAGCACGACCGGCCTCGCGCTGGTGGGCCTGTCGCTCACCGGTGTCGGCATCTGGTGGCGCAAGCGGCAGGGCCGCCGCCAGGTAGCAAGAAGCCGGCTGACCCTGCCCCGGCGGCCTGCCTTTCAGAGCTGAACCCGGGTGCCCAGCTCGATCACGCAGTTGTTGGGCAGCCGGAAATACTCCACCACGCTGCCCGCATTGCGCGACATGGCGGCGAACAGCGCCTCGCGCCAGCGCATCATGCTGGCTCCCGAGGTGGGCACCACGGTCTCCCGGCTGAGGAAGTAGGAGACCTCGAAGAGGTTGATGTCCAAGCCGTGCTGGCGGCACAGTTCCAGGGCCTGGGGAATGTCGGGCGAGTTCTTGAACCCATAGTTGACCCGCACCTGCCAGAAGCCGCGCACCAATGGCGTCACCTGCACACGCTCGCTGAAGGGAATCCAGGGCTCGTCATGGAACGACACGGTGAGGATCACGTTGCGCTCGTGCAGCACCTGGTTGTGCTTGAGGTTGTGCATCAGGGCCTGGGGCACGGTGTCGGGGTTGGCCACGGCGTAGACCGCCGTGCGCGGGGTGCGCTGCAGGGTGTTGTCCTCGGCCAGGGCGGTGACGAAGGGCAGCAGGGCGGGGTCGTCACTGCGGATGCTGTCGATGAGCAGCTCGCGGCCGCGCTTCCAGGTTGCCATCACCGTGAAGATGGCCAGTCCCATGACCAGGGGAAACCAGCCACCCTGGAAGAACTTGAGCGAGCAGGAGGCCACCAGCACCAGATCCAGGCCCAGGAAGAGCAGGGTGGAGGCCAGCGCGACCGGCCAGGGATAGTGCCAGCCGTGATGCACCACGAAGAAGGTCAGCACCGTGGTGATCAGCATCGTCACGGTCACGGCGATGCCGTAGGCCGAGGCCAGCGCCGAGGAGGCGCCAAAGCCCACCACCGCCAGGATCACCGCCACCAGCACCAGCCAGTTGACCAGCGGGATGTAGATCTGGCCGGCTTCCTTGGCCGAGGTGTAGATCACCTGCATGCGTGGCAGGAAGCCCAGCTGGATGGCCTGCTTGGTCATCGAATAGGCGCCGGAGATCACGGCCTGGGAGGCGATGACCGCGGCCAGCGTGGCCAGCAGGACGGCCGGGATCAGCAGGGCCTGCGGAAACAGGCGGTAGAACGGGTTCTCCAGGGCGGCAGGATCGCGCATCAGCAACGCGCCCTGGCCCATGTAGTTCAGGGCCAGGCCGGGCAGCACGAGGGCCGTCCAGGCGATGCGGATCGGCAGGCGGCCGAAGTGCCCCATGTCGGCATAGAGCGCTTCCGCCCCCGTGAGGGCCAGCACGACAGCGCCCATCACCGCGAACATCTGCCAGCCCCGCTCCTGGAGAAAGTGCAGGGCATGCAGGGGGTTGAGCGCGGCCAGGATGGCGGGCTGCTGGGCGATCTGCCAGACCCCTGTCACGCCCAGCACCAGGAACCACAGCAGGATCACGGGGCCGAACAGCTTGCCCACCGCCGCGGTGCCGAAGCGCTGCATCACGAACAGGCCCACCAGCACCAGGGCTGCCAAGGGAACCACATAGGGCTTGGAGGCCGGGGCCAGCACCTCGAGCCCTTCCACGGCGCCCAGCACCGAGATGGCGGGCGTGATCACGCTGTCACCATAGAAAAGGGCTGCCCCGAACACCCCGACCAGGAGCAGCGTCTTGCGCCGGCGGGCCGTCGAGCCCGCGGCGTGGGCCGCCAGGGCGGTGAGGGCCATGATCCCGCCTTCGCCGCGGTTGTCGGCGCGCAGGATCAGGATGACGTACTTCAGCGTGACCACCAGCATCAGCGCCCAGAAAATCACTGACACGACACCAATCAGGCTTTGCGCCTGCAGGGGCACGCCATTCTCCGAACTGAATACCTCCTTCATGGTGTACAGCGGACTGGTGCCGATGTCCCCATACACCACGCCGACGGCGCCCAGCACCAACATCGGCAGATCACGTTTTACCGCAGCAACAGCATTTGAATCCATGGGGTCCTTCTAATCAAAACCAAGACAAGGATGACAGCGCTGCGGTTATAGACGGCCGGGTATCAGGAAGGCATAAGGAGTGGATAGGGAGTGGGGAGCAGGAGCCAGGAGGCCACCGGCCGCAGGCGGACCTCAGACCACGCCAAAGGTGGCCTTCTTGTACAGGTTCATGGCCACGACGACACGGCGCCCGCTGGTGGCCGGCACTTCGTGGTCGAGGATGCCGGGAAACAGCAGCAGCATGCCAGGCCGGGGCTGGACCGGGGTGTTCCCGGAGAAAACGATGGGGGCGCAGTCCTCGGCCGCCTCCAGGTACACCGCGGCTGCGAATTCGGCCGGGAAATGGTTGTGGCGCCTGGTCAGGTCGCTGGTTTCGTAGATCGCGCCCCAGCAATCCGAGACGGCCAGCTCCACATTGAGCTTGGCCAGGTCACCCCCGATGCCAGCCGCACTGACCCGGGCCAGTTGGACGACCGCGTTGCACAAGGGGGTGAACTTCGGGTTGAGCAGGTGGCTCTTCCAGGGGCTCATGTAGGTGGCGACCACGTTCGAGGGCGTCGACTCGGGATGGCTGATGCGCAACTCGTCCAGGGCTTCGCGTGCCAGGCGCAGCGGCTCGGGCATGGCATTGAGATCGGCGATGAACAGCGGCAGCTGGGCGGTGACGAAGGCTTGGGTCACCGTGACAAGGTCGTTGGAGGGTCCTGTCATGTGAGCGGTCCTGGTACCTGTTTCAGGGTGTGGCGGGTCGAGGGCGTGCCCTCCAGGCCAGCTTAGACCGGCCGCCACTTCCCAGCCATTCAAAAAACAGGACCAAACCCGCCTTCTTCACTCATCTGCCAGCCTGTATCCCACGCCGGTGTCGGTCAGGAGGTGGCGCGGCTCGGCCGGGTCGGCCTCGATCTTGGCGCGCAGCTGGCCCATGTACAGGCGCAGGTAATGGGTGTGTTCGGTGAACTCGGCCCCCCAGACGTCCGCCAGCAGCTGGCGGTGTGTCACCACCTGGCCGGCGCTGCGCACCAGCCGGGCCAGCAGCTTGTACTCGGTGGGCGTCAGGTGCACGGGCTCGCCCGCCCGCAAGACCCGCTGCCGCACCAGGTCCACCGACAGGTCATCCACGCAGTGCACCGTCACTGCCGGGGCAACGACGGTGCCGCGATGGCGCAGCGCCACGCGCATGCGCGCCAGCAGCTCCGCCACCCCGAAGGGCTTGGCCAGGTAGTCATCGGCCCCTGCATCGAGCATGCTCACCTTCTGAGACTCCAGGTGACGTGCTGAAACCACGATGATCGGCATGCTGCTGCCGGTGCGCACCTGGCGCACCAGGCTGGCGCCGTCCCCGTCCGGCAGGCCCAGGTCGAGCACCACCAGGTCGGGTGGGTCGTGGGCCAGCAAGGCCTGGGCCTCGCTCAGCGACACGGCGGTCTTCACGTCGAAGCCCTCCACCGTCAAGCTGGATTGAAGCAGGGCGCGGATCTCTCGGTCGTCTTCCACGACCAGCACCTTCAGTGTCATGGGGCACCTTGGGGTTGGGGCATGTCGATGGGAAACAGCACGCTGAAGCAACTGCCGCCACCTTGGCGCCGCCGCGCCGTGAATTCACCGCCGTGGGCGCGCACGATGGCATTGCACACGGCCAGTCCCAGGCCCGAACCGCGCCGCGACCGCGCGGCGGCACCGCGCACGAACGACTGGCCGAACTGGGCGAGGACGGCAGGGTCGACACCCGGTCCCCGGTCCTTCACCTCGATGGCCATGCGGCCGTCGATCACGGAGACCCGCAGGTCGACCACCCCCTCGCCATGCTTGAGCGCATTGTCGAGCAGGTTGTCCAGCAACTGGGCGAGGAGGGTGGGGTCGGCCTTGATCAGGGGCAGGTCTGCGGGGACATGCGCCTTGATGCGCCGGCTCCAGTCACGCTGGCGCACCCGGCCGAGGACGGTGCCCACGACCTCTTCCACCGATTCCCAATCGCGCTGGATCTGCACGCCGTCGCCTGACAGCCGCATCAGCTGCAGCGTGTTGTCGGTGATGGCAGAGAGATGGTCGGCCTCGGTGCGGATGCTGGCCAGCATCCGTTGCCGCTCTGCCGCTGGCAGGCGTTCGCCCTGCAACTCGAGCACTGAGGCGGCCCCGACGATGGCGGCCAGGGGGGTGCGCAGGTCGTGCGAGACGGCTGCGAGCAAGGTGTTGCGCAAGGCGTGGCGATCGGACTGGGCCCGGGCGAGGCGGGCGGAGGTGGCCCAGCGGATGCGCCAGACCGCCTGCCCGGCCAGCGCGCAAAGAGACTGTGCATGCGCCAGCAGGACAGCCCGGTCCGCGGCGGGCGGCGTCAGCCGTGCCGCGCCCAGCAGGCTGCCCCCACCCGACAGGGGCAGGTACCAGTGGGCCAGGTCGGGCCAACGGGTGGTGCCTGGGCCCAGCACGGCACGTTCACGGACGCAGCACCTGAAGGCATCGGCATCGCCGCGGGGCAGGTCAACCAGGGGGGCTTCGCCATCGGTCCAGACCGGCTCGGCCGCATCCGCCGGGCCCATCCGCGGGAGGGTCTTGCCTGCTTGCGCCGCCTGCAGAAGCACCAGGCGGCACGGGCCACCCAGGCTGTCTTCCAGCGCGGCCTGGGTCCACTGCAGAACCTGGGTATCGCTGTCCGCCTCCGCCAGCCGGGTCGACAGCGCCTGCAAGCCGGCCGTCCGCTGTGCGCTGAGCCGGGCCTGGTGGGCCTGTTCGCGGGCCTGGCCGGCCAGCCATCCCACCCACAAGGCGGTCGAGACCATGCAGGCCAGCGTCAGCAAGGAGGACGGCCAGCCCTGCACCAAGTGAGTCAGGCCCAGGGAGGTTTCGCAGAAAACGCTGTAACACAGCGCTGCCGCCACGGCATAGGCCACCGAAGCCAGGCGGCCGAGCCAGGTGGCGGCGACCATCACCGCCAGAACATGCAGCATGGCCGGGCCTGCCGCCGGCAGACCCGCGGTGGGCCAGGCCACGCACAGCCCGCCCACCAGCCCCAGCAGCAGGAACGCGGCCGCCAGGCCAGGCCACTCCTGTGGCCTTAGGGCAGGGAGGCGACGAGGCGCCGGGGAAGGCGTAGGGAGCGTCATCAAAACAGGGGCCAGGGATCAACCGGGTGCCGCCGGGTCCAGCGACAAGGCCGGGTTGACGGTGATCTGCGAAGGCATGTCGGCGGCCACGCGGCCGGGCATGAAGCGCTCTTCCTGCAAGGCGGCTCGCTCGACCAGGCCCTCGGCCAGGGTCTTGGACGGCTTGACGCCCAGCTCGCGCAGCATTTCCGCCTGCCGGATCAGGTTGCCGCGGCCGCCGGCCAGCTTGCGGTGGGCCGCCTCGTAGGCGATCTGGGCCTGCCCCAGGCGTTGCCCCACGCCCTGCAGGTCGTCCACGAAGCTGCACAGCTTGTCGTAGAGCTCGGCGCCGCGCTTGGCGATGTCCTGGGCATTGCGGCTCTGCGCTTCCTGGCGCCACAGATGCGCCACCGTGCGCACGACGAACAGCAAGGTCGACGGGCTGACCATCAGGACGTTGCGTTGCCAGGCCTCCATGAAAAGGTCGCCGTCGTGCGTGACGGCCATGGTGAAGGCCGGCTCGATGGGAACGAACATCAGCACGAAGTCGAGCGACTTCAGTCCGTACAACGCCTCGTATTTCTTGTCAGACAGGCCCTTGATGTGCGCCCGCACGGAGTCCAGGTGCTGCCGCAGCGCCAGGGTGCGTGCCTCGTCAGTGGCTGCGGTGGTGGCACGCTCGTAGGCCACGAGCGAGACTTTGGCGTCGATGACGAGCCGTCGTTCCTCGGGCAGGTGGATCACCACGTCGGGCTGGGCCCGCGTGCCGTCTTCACGAAACTGGCTGTGCTGGACGACGTACTCCTCGCCGCGCCGCAGGCCTGAGGCTTCCAGCACCCGCTCGAGGATCAGCTCGCCCCAGTTGCCTTGCGTCTTGGCCGAGCCCTTCAGGGCCTGGGTGAGGTTCTTGGCGTCGGTGCTCAGGGTCTGGTTCAGCTCGACCAGCTGGCGCAGCTGCTCGGCCAGGGCGGAGCGATCCTTCCCCTCTTGCACGTAGACCTCCTCGACCTTGCCCTGAAAGGCGGCCAGTCGGCTTTTCAGGGGCTCGAGCAGCTGGCCCAGGCTGAGCTGGTTCTGCTCGGAAAACCGCCGGGATTTCTCCTCGAGGATGTCGTTGGCCAGGCTCTTGAACTGATCGGACAGGGCTTCCTTGGCCTGTTGGAGCAGATGGAGCTTTTCGGCGCTGTTCTGGCGTTCGGCCTCCAGGCGGGCCTGGAGGTCGGCCCGCTCGGCGAGTGCCTGGCGGTGTTGCCCGGACAAGCGGGCCAGCTCATCTTCCAATTGCGTCAGCCGGGCGGTGCGCTCGCCGAGCTGGGCGCATTCGTCGCGTGTGGCATCAAGGGCGTCGCGCCAGGACTCGGCCTGGTGCCGGAGTTCGATGGCCTGATCCTGCAGCCCTTGGCGCTCCTGCTCCGTCAGGCGGATGCGCTCCCGCAGTTGGGCCGCCTCCACCTGCAGCGCGGCCTGGGACTGCACGCCTGCAGCCTCGGCTTGCGCCACCCGCGCACGCAGACCCAGCCAAGCGACCGAGGCACCCGCAACGGCGCCGAACCCCAGCAGGCCTGTGGCCATGAGCATGTCCATCAGCAAATTTCTTTCATCTTCAAAGAGGGAACGAGCACCTGCACATCCATGATTGAAACTGTGCTTTTATACAGCAACCGCCTCGGCGTGCGGCAGGTCCGCGGTGGTTGCGTCGAACTTACTGAACGAATTACTGAGGCCAGCAGGGTCTCGCGCCGGCGCGACGGTAAGCGGGGCAGGGGGGCCAACATGGGAACAAACATTGCCATCAGGAAGGCATGAGAGAGCAATCAGTGACAAGGTTGTGACCGAAAGCCTCTCTGTGTCTTTGTCGCTTGACGAAGCCACTGTCTGATTCATTTCATTCCTCACTCATTTCAAACAGGAGATAGCAATGGCGTCCAGCAACCAGAGCAATCAAGGGAATCAAGGAAACCAAGGCAACCAGGGTAACCAAGGCCAAGGTGGCCAAGGCAGCCAGGGGAGCCAAAGCAACAAGGGGGGCAGCCAGACCAGCAACCGGGGTTTCGCCTCGATGGATCCGGAGCGTCAACGCGAAATCGCGAGCGAAGGCGGTCGGGCTGCGCATGCCAGCGGCAACGCCCACGAGTTCACCTCCGAGGAGGCCCGGGCTGCCGGCCAGAAGAGCCATGGCGGCCAGTCGTCGCAAAGCGCGCGCGGCAGCAGTGGCAGCGGCAGCAGCGGGAGCAGTGGCAACGAAGGCCAATCCAACCGCTCTGGCGGGAGCCGCCAAGGTTCACGCTAACGACATGCGTTAAGTCTTAGTTGTTTTCCGGCACCGCGACGGCGGGCAGCTTCTTGGAGCTGCCCGCCGTCGTCCGTGGGGGGCGGCCACTTCGCTCTTCAGCGGCTCAGACCACCTCCACCGGTTCAGTGAGGATGCGGGTGTAGCGCTCCATCTCGGCCACGTTGACGATCCCCATCCAGCGGGCCACGTCTTCCGGTTTTTTCCCGCGACGGAGCTGGCGCAGTGCGAAGGTATGCCGGAGTCTGAAGGAGCCACCTTTGACGAGATCCACCCCTGCAGCGGTCAGCACCTCGCCCACGGAGCGGTATTGCGGCCCCTTGGCCCACTGCTTTCCCGTTCCCGTCGACGGGAACACCCAGGGCCCTGGGATCTTGAGCTCAGTGCGCACCTGCAACCAGTAGCGCAGCAACTGGCCAGCCCATTGGGCCACCGGTGTTTCGTGCTCCGGGGTATTGCCGTCCGCAGGGACGATCAGTTTCCATGGAATGCCCTTGACCGGACCGCCGACCTCAATGATGCCGCTGAGGGGGAGGGCGCGGACATCCCCAGGGGTCAGGCCTGCACCCAATTGCAGGCCGACCGCGGCACTGTTGCGCAGCTCATGCCACGCCCTTGGCACGACCAGCCGGGTTCCGCGTGGCCGGAGATGGGACAGATAAGTCACCAGATGCCGTGCTTCCGAGGCCGGCAGGTAGTCCGGAAGTGACCGGTCGGAGATGTTGGCGCTTTTGACTTCGGGTCTTTCCGCGATCAGTTGGGCTGCCGCGTCGTTGCGCGGCTTTCCGGAGCGGGAGGCGAAGCGCAGGACACGATCGATGAGGTTGAGCAGACGCCAGGTATAGCGCGATGTCAGCTCCCCGTTCTGAAGGTGCCCGTCGCGCGAGGAGATGAAAAGCCGCAGGTCCTCTCGAGAAATGGTGAGGAGCCGAACGATCGGCTGCTGGGCCAGGCACCACTCGACGAATCCGCCCCACATGGCCCTGTAGACCGCATGGGAGGACTCGTACTTCAGCCGCCCCGCGCCTTGGCCATCGGCCAGCCAGGACTCGAACCAGGTCTGCAGCTCGTCCATGGCGGAGGTGGAGGCGTCCTGGTTGAACAAGGAAAGGGTTGAATGGTCAGACGATGACTTTTTCATGGGTTTAGAAAAGGCACTAACGCGCAGGGCGTTTGATCCTAGGCCACCCGCCTTTTTTTTTCAAGGTTTCTTTCTCTCAAAAAAAGGGGCCCGGGGTCTTGAAAGCAAGGCGTTTCGCGTTAGTTCCCTTTTATTTTGCGTCTCAGATTTCGCTAAAGGGCAGGGCAGCGTGTCTAGCCGAAGGTTGACGCTGGGCTGGAGAGGTGAGCATTCGGGGCGAGGCTGCCACTCAACGGGCACGAACTGTCCACAGAGGTCGGTGGTGGGGACGCAAAGTGGATAAGAGGAGGAGGCGCAAGCGCGTCAGCCAAGCGAAGATGCGCCCCAGGCGTTGGCTGGAGTCGTGCTGCGGCGAGCTATGCGAGGTTTGACGAGCGCAACAATGCGGCGCGCTCTCGAGTCGCTGCAGCAGGACCTGATCGCGCAGTCCGCAGTTTCTCCAGCACGTGATGAACGCAACTGGTGCTTCGGTAGCAGCGGTTCAATGAAACATGCCTTAAGAGCGTCCTTGCAGAAAACTGGCGCTTGGCGCCTCCTCTTCTATTGGGTGAGGGCTAAAGCACCAGTTGGTTTACATAATATACATCGTAGCGAATTACAGATTTGCCGGAATTTTGATCAAAAAGACTTCAGGCGCCACCGATCCCGACGGTCACCTTCCCTGTGCCCCCGCATGCTGGGCATCGTCCATCCTTGGCCTGGCCTGTGCCGCCACAGAGCCGGCAAATGCCCTCGCCCGTCCCAGGGGTGCCGGCCGGGGCTTCATCACCTGGGTTCATGGAAGGGGCGGAAGGAGCTTCCGTCTGTGGAGACTGGGAGGTGGACGGGTGAATAGGATCGTGGGGCATCGTCACTCTCGGTTTTTGTGTAGACCGACCGTCCGGCAAGCCCCATGCCCTGCAGGCATCGGCCAGGTACGTTCAAGCACGGCAAACTTCTGGCGCAACGGCCCTGCTTGCCTCCAAGCCCTGTTCATGTGGTCGCGGGGCTACTCTGGCCCAGCGCACGGCGATGACCGAGACCCAGATGGCGAGCCCATGATGGGCGAAGTCCAGCGCATCAAAGAAGCCAAACGACCTATCCTTGACCAAGAAGAGATGGATGATCTCGTGAATGAACATGAGAACACCAAAGGTCATGGTGAGGATGGCGACGCCCCACCTGAACTTGCGGGACTCGAAGTGCATCACGAGCATGGGCACGAAAGCATGCAGCAGCATCAGCACAACAATCACGCGCAGCGCCACCGCGCCCTCCGTCGTGGCGAAGAACTGCAGCGTGCCTCTCATGCTGGCGTTCAGGAATTCGATCAGGTTGATGCAGACGAAGACCAGGAACATGAGGATCCACCCCTGGGCCACCATGAGTTCCAAGGGTTTGCGGTTCGGATTCATTGAGTTCTCCTAAGAAGATCGGGCTGCGCACTTTAAGGAGTGACGAAGGCCGAACTATTTCTTTTGTGATGACGGGGTCATTCGATGGTGGTCAGCGCGGTCCGGCTCGGGACGGCACGACCGAACAGGCTCAGCATCTCCTTGATATCGATGGGCTTGAGCAGGAAGTGGTCGAAGTGCGCGCGTTCTGTATGGCCAGCCTCGGCAGCAGCCTCCGCATAGGGAAGTCCCGACACGCCGATGAACCGGGTGTGCGCCAGATGCGCGTCTTGTCGCAACCGCGCCATGACCTCGAACCCATTCATGCCAGGCAAACCCGCATCCACCACCACCACGTCCGGTGTGAAATTCCTGAGACCGGCCAGCGCTGCGCGCCCCTCCGAAAACCGGATCACGCGGTGTCCGGCGCGCTCGATCGCAAAAGCGAGGATGTGCGCGACATCCTCGTTGTCCTCCACGAGAACCACGGACAAGCAGCGGGCACTCCGGGTCGCCGGCGCGGGAGCCAACGCGGCTTCCGCAGGAACAGGCGGCTTTTCGAACGGAATCCGGACGATGAATTCGCTGCCCATGCCCTGGCTGTTCACGCAGACGCTGCCGCCATGAAGTTCTGCAAGGTGCCGCACGAGGGCCAGGCCGAGTCCCAGGCCACCAGGCGCGTCCTGCCGAGCCGACTCCATCCGCACCAAAGGCATGAAAATCCGTGCGTGCAGCTCCGGCGGGATGCCCGGGCCATTGTCCTTGCAGCGCAATACCACGTCGGTACCCTCCAGAGCCCCCGACAACTCGATCCGGCAGCCAGGTCCGCCGTACTTGGATGCGTTGTCCAGCAGGTTCGCAAGGATCTGCTGCAGGCGGACCCTGTCGGCCAGAAAGTTCACCTCTCCCCCTGGCAAGTGGCTCGTCAGCTCCTGCGACCGCTGTCGGGCAGCGGGCCGCGCCGCTGCCGCTGCCGTGCTCAGCAGGGTCATCAGCGAGACGCCGTCCTTTTGAAGCCGTATGCCGTCCAGGGTGACGCGCGACATGTCCAACAGATCGTCGACCAGCCGCCGCAGGACACCCACCTGTGCACGGATCAGCTCACTCGTGGTATCGCGTTGAGATGTCGATACGTCGTTGTTCAGCAGGTCCAGCGCGTTTGAGATCGCCATGAGCGGATTGCGCAGCTCATGCCCGAGAATCGCCAGGAACTCGTCTTTCAGACGTGCCTGTTCCTGCGCCTCGGCGGCTCGCTTGCGTTCGGTGACGTCCGTGGAGACAGTCACGGCACCGATGACATCCCCCGAGGCACTGCGGATCGGCGCCCCGGAAATTTCGAGGGTGGTCTCCCTGCCGCCGGGCAGGCAGACCACATACTCCTGCGGCTCGATCGTGCGGCCTTCCCGTGCTGCGCGTTGCAAGGGAAGGTCCAGCGGCGCGACGAGCTTGCCCTCGCGGAAATACAGCACTTGTCGCCCTCGCGCCTCGACATCGGGGGCCGAGGCCGAGACGTTGTCTTGCGCCCCCATGTCGAGCTGCTCGAGCAAAGCGGCATTTCCCGTCACATGCTCGCAAGTCGGCGAATTGGTGAAGGCCACCCCGATCGGCAAGGCCTGCAACAGAGCCTGGAGCCGCTGGCGCTCTTCAAACAGTTCCGACTCTGTCTGTCGAGCCTCCGTCATGTCGGTGGCGGTGCCAAACCACTCAACCACCTCACCGTCGGGCGCCAGCAAGGGAATGGCGCGGGAGTGTGCCATCCCCGAGGTGCCGTCCGGCCGGCGAACACGGTGCTCCAGATCGAAGACACTCTTGGTCCGGATGGCCTGCTGAATCGCCTCCACCACCCGCGGCTGCTCATCGGGATCGATGTGGCGTGTCAGCCAGTCGTCGCGAACCCCTGCAGGGGCACAGAAGAAACCTTTCCCGTCCAGCACGCGCATCCGGGACCAATCCGGGCTCATGCTGTAGACGACGTCCGAGGTTGCCAGGATGAGGGCCCTGCAACGCAGCTCGCTGTTGCGAAGCGCCAAGGTCATCTGGAAATGCTCGATCAAGTCCGCCGCCTGGCGTGCCAGCAAGTCCAGCCAGCGCAGCATGTGCGCATCCGGCCGGCGCGGCCGCCGGTAATGCGTCGACAGCACCCCCACGGCCTGACCTGTGCGAGTCAGCAGCGGTGTGGACTGAACGGCCCGCACACCGGCCCTCAACTGCATGTCCAGCGCGGGCTTGCCCATGAACAACGGGCTCGTTTCGACATCATCGACGATGACGCGGACCCCAGCCTTGAGTGCTGATCTGCATGTCCCCTGACCTGTCGCTTCCCTGTTCCAGAAATCCATCCACCAGGAAGGAAAGCCTCGCTGCACGGCAATCCGCAGGTCCGAACTGGCCGCATCAGTCAGTTGGAGGTTGCCAAAGTCGGCCTCGGTGAGGCCGATCGCAACATCACAAACCTCTTCGAGGATGGTCTCCAGCCCGGCAGCACCCACCAGGTGCGCTGACAACTCGTGGAGCCGGGACATCGCCTCAATGTCGTCCATCACAGCCTCCCATGTCTTTGGTCAGAGGTAGAACCGGGCATGTTACTGCGCCAAGGTGTATTCACCTTGGCGCCCCTTCCCTTCTTGCCAGTGCTGTTGAATGGCGCAAAAATTCATCCAAATCAACGGCTTGTCGATGTCAGCAGGTACTGACCACAGAGCGGTAGGGCTGCGCAAAACTTGTAACAACGGGTGAGCCAGGCGGATTTCGGCGCCGCAAAGCCGCCAAAATCCGACCTGTTACAAATTTGGAGTCCGTTCCATGTCAACCACCCTCAATCCTTCCCGCACCGATCGGGTGCTGATCGTCGACGACGATGCCCGCATTCGCGATCTGTTGCGTCGTTACCTGACACAGGAAGGCTTCGAGGTGCTGCTGGCCGAGGACGGCAAGGCACTGAACCGGGTGCTCACGCGCGAGACCGTCGACCTGATCGTGCTCGACCTCATGCTGCCGGGCGAGGACGGCCTGTCGATCTGCCGCCGGCTGCGCGGCGCCAACGACCTGACGCCCATCATCATGCTGACCGCCAAGGTCGAGGACGTGGACCGCATCGTGGGGCTGGAGGTCGGTGCCGACGACTACATGCCCAAGCCGTTCAACCCGCGCGAACTGCTGGCCCGCATCCATGCCGTGCTGCGCCGCCGCCCTTCGGTCGAAGCCCCGGGCGCGCCTGCCAAGGAGGCCATGACCGTCGTGTTCGGGCCCTTCGAGTTCGACCTGGCGTTGCGCAGGCTCTCCAAGGAAGGCGAAACCATTGCACTGACGACCGGCGAATTCTCGATGCTCAAGGCGCTGGTGCGCCACCCGAGGCAGCCGTTGTCGCGCGACAAGCTGGCCCAGCTCGCCCGCGGCCGCGAGTTCGAGCCCTTCGACCGCAGCCTCGACGTCCAGATCTCCCGCCTGCGCAAGATGATCGAACCCGATCCCGCCCAGCCGCGCTACATCCAGACCGTGTGGGGCGTGGGCTATGTCTTCGTGCCGGACGGGGGGGCCTGAGAAGGTATCCGCTGTCGTTTTATTTCTTCCCCGGGCCTCTTTTCGACAGAGGCCGTTTTTTCATCTGACAACGCGTTTACATTGGCAATCCATCGATCGATCGCGTGATGAATGAAGACGGCCAAGGCTGATGATCGACCCTCTCCCATGGGCACCAAACACGTCGCACTGAGTCTTTTCTGGCGCACCTTTTTTCTGCTGGCCATTCTCCTGGTGGGCGGCATCTTCGCCTGGACCCAGACCTTCCGGGCCCTTGAGTTTGAACCGCGCGCCGTGCAGTCCGCACAGCAGATCGCCAGCCTGGTCAACCTGACCCGGACGGCCCTCAAGAGCGTGGACGGCATCAACCGAGTGGCCCTCATCAAGAGCATCTCCACCCCGCAGTCCGTGAAGATCGCCCCGCGCGAGCCGAGCGACCGCTGGTTGCCTTTCGAAAGGCTCAACCGCCTGTCGCGCACCATCAGCGAGGAACTGGTCAGCCGCCTCGGCCCCGGCACGGTGGTGGCCAGCGAGGTCAACGGAGTGCAGGGCCTGTGGGTGGGCTTCACGATCGAGAACGACCCGTACTGGGTGCTCGCCGATGCCAGCCGCCCCAGCACGCTGAACAACAACACCTGGTTCGTGTGGGTGGGCATCGCCCTGCTGGCCACCGTGGTGGGCTCGGCCGGGATCGCCCGGCTCATCAATCAGCCGCTGCGCGACCTGTCCTTCGCCGCCAGCCGCATCCGCGAGGGCGAGTTCGACTCGCGCCTGGACGAGAACACCATGACCAGCGAGATCCGCCAGGTCAACATGGGCTTCAACCGCATGGCGCGCGAGCTGGCCAAGGTCGAAGAGGACCGCGCCGTCATGCTGGCCGGCATCTCGCACGATCTGCGCACCCCCCTCGCCCGACTGCGCCTGGAGGCGGAGATGAGCGTGCAGGACGAAGAGGCCAAGAACAACATGGCGCAGGACATCGACCAGCTCGACGCCATCATCGACAAGTTCATGGACTACGCGCGGCCCGGCGAGGTCAAGCTCAAGCCGGTGCACCTGTCGGGCGTGGTCGACCGCGAGATGGCGGCATTCCGCGACACACGGCAGATCCAGATCACTTCGCGCGTGGCCATCGACACCAAGGTCATGGCCGACGAGATCGAGCTCGGCCGCGTACTGCAGAACCTGTTCGAGAACGCGCGCCGCTATGGACGCTCCACCGACACCGGCATCGCCCGCGTGGTGGTGGGTTATGCGCGCACGGGGCCGTGGGTGATCATCAGCGTGCGCGACTATGGCCCAGGGGTGGATCCGAAGAAGCTCAGCCAGGTCATGACGCCCTTCTTCCGCGGCGACGCCGCACGCACCGCCGCCACGGGAGCCGGCCTGGGACTGGCCATCGTGGAGAAGGCCGTTCAGCGCATGGGGGGCCACTTCGAGCTGGACAACGCCATCGATGGCGGGCTGATCGCGCACATCCGGCTCAAGCGGGCCCCTTGACTGGGCGCGACCGCCTCAGCGGTAGACCTCGGCGCTGGCGTCTTTCTCGAGGTCGGCCATGAGGGAGCGGCTGCCGCTGCTGAGCAGCAACTTCAGTGCGGGACGGCGTCCCCCCGTACCCCGCGGCAGGGTGATGGCGGTATAGCCGCTGAAAGGCTGTGGGCCCAGCCGGCAAGGCGCCGTGGCCTGCAAGGCGGAGGTGAGCGGCGATGCCGTCAGCATCACTGCAAACAGGTTCTTGCGGGTCGCAGGCTCGTTGTGCGTCACCGTGCCGTTGAGAGCGCAATCACCATACACCTCTCCTCGCGTGCGCCCCTGGAGGGTGCCCTGCGCATCGATCGAGAGGAACACCGCCGTCGCCGTCCATGCGCCTTGCACGTCGGCTTGCATCGCTGCCATGGCATTGGCCGCTGCGTACTGGTGGCCCAGGGGCTGGGGCACCGCATCAGGCTGGCCCGTGGCGTAGCTGCCCTGGAAGAGGTTGCGCGGCATCACGCTGCCTGTCCCGTACAGGGCGGTGCTGTAGCCACTGAGGCCGTCCGAGATCGACCAGGCGCTGGGGCTGGTGAAGCGCCAATTGGTCCCGGCCAGCGTCACGCGACCATCGAAGACCGCGGGATAGGCGGAAGGAACGGCGACCACCCCCAGATAACGCCCCTCGGGGCTGATGAAGGCAAAGCCGGTCGAGCCACCCGACGAGGTTTCCCAAAGTCCTTCGACACCATTGCCGATGGCACTGATCGAGCCGGCCTGCGGCAGCTCGTTGCTCAGGAGGACATCCGGCCTGAGCGCGGAGGAAGTGGCCGGTGGCGCGCCGGGGCTGGGCCCTGCACCAATGGTGTTGCCGTTGCCGTTGCCGTTGGCGTTGTTGTGGACATCCGCGGCCGTGGAAGGCGACGTGGCCGCCGTGTTGTCATCGACTTCTCCGCCACCGCAGGCGGCCAGGGCCAGGCTGAAGAGAAGTGTCGTGATCGTGAGGGGGAGCCGGCTGGATAAGGACGAGGGAGGGCGAGGAAGACTGGTACTGCTTTGCCGCATGGGGTACTGCTTTCATGGGTGCGGGCGGCAAGTGTCTGCGAGAAAAAATACAGGATCCATACCCTGGATGCGGGGGGCAGGCACCCCCTGAATGCAGGACGCAAGGGCCTTGCAAAAGGCCTCGGAAACGGATGGGCGATGCCTTGTTCTCCCGTCAGGCGATGGCGGAATGCGCCAACACGGGAACGCTGCAAAGGCCCGGTCAGTCCGCGCAAAGCCCCTGGACATGCGCCATGGCAGCGGTGGAGAACTTCTTGAAGCTGCCTTTTGAGGCCACCGTCAGCGCCACCCACTCCTTCATGGGACGGCCCTTGCCGCTGGGGTCCCAGAGCACCGCCCCGGGCTGCGCCAGGGCCTTGTCGCGCTCGGCTTCGGGCAACTTGAACACAACTGTTGCACCGTGTTGCGCCATGAACGCCTTGCCACCGACCTTCAGGCAGGCCTTGCCGAACATCTGCCCCGCCACGACCCCATCGACATCCTGCAAGGACTGCTGCAGCTTGGTGTACTCAGCGACGGCATCGGCAGCACCCATGGCGTGTCTCCTTGTTGCTAGGCTTGAATTGGCTTGGCGCGGCGCGACACAGTCAGAATCCGGTCTGCGCAAAGCCCGGCGGACGGCTGCCGATCAGCATGCACACGGCACGTGCCTCGATCGACTCGCCACGGCCCACGGGGCCCATCTTCTCGGCCGTCTTGGCCTTGACGTTGACCTGGTCGATGCCGATGCCCAGGGCCATCGACAGGCGCTGGCGCATGGTGTTCACATGCGGCGCCATCTTGGGGGCCTGGGCCACGATGGTGCTGTCGATGTTGTTGATCTCCCAGCCCGCGGCACGCAGCCGGCGCGCCGCCTCGGCCAGCAGGGCCAGGGAATCGGCGCCGCGCAGGCGCTCGTCGGTGTCCGGGAAGTGATGCCCGATGTCGCCCAGCCCAGCCGCACCGAACAGGGCGTCGGTGATGGCGTGGCACAGCGCGTCGGCGTCCGAATGGCCCAGCAGGCCATGGGTGTGCGGAATCTCCACGCCGCCCAGGATGAGGCGACGCCCCGCCACGAGGGCATGCGTGTCCCAGCCTTCCCCCACGCGCAAGCGCAGGGTGTTGGTGCGGCCCGTGTTCATGGTGTTCAGCATGGTCGTGTCCTCAGGATGCGCTCGGCGAGCTCGAAGTCGGCGGGATAGGTGAGCTTGAAGTTTTCCAGGGCGCCCGGTACCAGCAGCGGCCGCTCGCCCAGGGCCTCGAGCGCGCTGGCCTCGTCGGTGACCGCTTCGGGTGCAGTGGCCAGGGCCTGCGTCAGCGCCTCGTGCAGCGCCTCGAGACGGAACATCTGCGGGGTCTGGGCCTGCCACTTGCCGGCCCGGTCGACGCTGGACGCCACGCGCTCGCCCTGGGCGCTCTGCTGTTTGAGTGTGTCGGCCACCGGCAGGGCCAGCAAGCCACCGACGGGGTCGTCGCGGCAGGCGTCGATCAGGGTGTCGACCCAGGCGGCCTGGAGCAGGCAGCGGGCGGCGTCGTGCACCAGCACCCAGTCGTTCGGCTGGGCCCCATCGGCCCGCAGGGCCGCCAGGCCACCCAGCACGGTGTGCGCCCGGCTGGGCCCGCCCACCCGGGCCACCCGGCCGGCGAAATCCGGCACATGGCTGGCGAACAGGGTGTCCTCGGGATGCAGCAGCACCCACACCGCCTGCAACCGCGGCACCTGGGCCAGCGCCCGCAGCGTGTGCTGCACCATCGGCCGGCCCGCCACCCGCGCGTATTGCTTTGGCTGCCCGGTGCCTGCCCGCGACCCGACACCAGCGCAAGGCACCAGGGCATGGAAACGGGGAGGCGAAGGAAGGTTCACGAAGGGGGAAACGTCGGCGGATCAGGTGGGGCGAATTCTATAATCCGCGACCGTGTCGATCGACGGGTCGTTCGTTGTCGTCGAATCGAATCACCGGATGGATCGATCACCGGCCAGGGTCCCCGTGCCTGCCCTTCCTTTACCTCCGTCGACTCTGCCTGTTCCCATGCAACTCCCGGCCCTCGCGCCCGGCAAGCGCTTCACCTTGCCCCGCCCGTTCGGTTCCGCCGACGCCCTGCTGCTCGCCCGGTTCGCACAGGACCAGAAGTCCCAGGGCCGCCCCACCGCGGTCATCACGGCCGAACCGGCTGACACCCAGCGCCTGGAGAGCGAACTGTCGTTCTTCGCCCCGGACCTGCGGGTGGCCGTGTTCCCCGACTGGGAAACCCTGCCCTACGACACCTTCTCGCCGCACCAGGACCTGATCTCGGAACGCCTGGCCACGCTGTGGCGGATCCGGCAGGGCGACGTCGATGTGGTGCTGCTGCCGGGCTCGACGGCGCTGGTGCGGCTGGCGCCGGTGAGCTTCCTCGCCGCCTACACCTTCGAGTTCAAGCTCAAGCAAAAGCTCGACGAGGCGGCCCTCAAGGGCCAGCTCACTCTGGCGGGCTATGCCCACGTGAGCCAGGTCGTCTCGCCGGGTGAGTACGCGGTGCGCGGCGGCCTGATCGACCTGTTCCCCATGGGATCACCCGTGCCCTACCGGGTCGACCTGTTCGGCGATGAGGTGGACAGCATCCGCACGTTCGACCCGGACACGCAACGCAGCCTGTACCCCGTGCCCGAGGTTCGCTTGCTGCCCGGCCGCGAGTACCCGATGGACGAGGCCGCGCGCACTGCCTTTCGGGCACGCTGGCGCGAGCGCGTGGAGGGCGACCCGACCAAGGTGCGCCTGTACAAGGACATGGCCGCCGGCATGGCCACGGCCGGCATGGAGTACTACCTGCCGTTGTTCTTCGACGAGACCTCGACGTTTTTCGACTACCTCGGCGGACAGGCCGCCCTGGTGCTGCACGGCGAGATGGACGAGGCCCTGCAGCGCTTCTGGACCGACACCCGCGAGCGCCACCGCTTCCTGCAGCATGACCCCGAGCGCCCGATCCTGCCGCCGGCCATGCTGTTCCTCTCGCCCGAGGAGTTCTTCGGCCGCTGCGCGGCGCTGGCCACGTTGGTGGTGCGCGGCGCCACTCCGGTCGAATGGGCGCGCCCGCTGCCTGACCTGAGCGTGGAACGAGGAGCGCCGGAGCCGCTCAAGAAGCTGCAACAGCACCTGCAGACCAGCCCGCACCGCACCCTGATCGTCGCGGAAAGCCAGGGCCGCCGCGAAAGCCTGCTGGAGATGCTGCGCGACCACCGCATCGAGCCCCCCAGCGTCGCCAGCCTGGCCGAGTTCGTGGACAGTTCGATGCCGGTGGCCATCGCCGCGGCGCCGCTGGCCGAGGGCTTCTTGTGGCGGCCCGGCGAGGATGTGCCGCCCGCATCCGGCGGCGGCGCCGAGCCCGCCGAAGCGTGGATCGCCCTGGTGACGGAGACCGAGCTGTTCGCCACCAGCCCCACCGCGCGGCGCCGCCGCAAGCAGGAGCAGGCCAGCGATGTCAACGCGCTGATCAAGGACCTGTCGGAGCTGAAGGTGGGCGACCCGGTGGTGCACGTCAACCACGGCATCGGACGCTACGTGGGGCTGCGCCACATCCAGCTCGGCGACGGGCCCGGCAGCGAAGGCACCAGCGAGTTCCTGCACCTGGAGTACGCCGACAAGGCCACGCTGTATGTACCCGTGGCGCAGCTGCACCTGATCAGCCGCTACACCGGGGTGAGCGCGGAAGAGGCGCCGCTGCACCGGCTGGGCTCGGGCCAGTGGGAAAAAGCCAAGCGCAAGGCGGCCGAGCAGGTGCGCGACACGGCGGCCGAGCTGCTGAACCTCTACGCGCGACGAGCGGCGCGCGAGGGCCACGCCTTCCGTTATTCGCCGCAGGACTACGAGGCCTTCGCCACCAGCTTCGGCTTCGAGGAGACCCCGGACCAGCAGGCCGCCATCCACGCCGTGATCCAGGACATGATCAGCCCCAAGCCGATGGACCGCCTGGTCTGCGGCGATGTGGGCTTCGGCAAGACCGAGGTGGCGCTGCGCGCGGCCTTCGTGGCCGTCACCGGGGGCAAGCAGGTGGCCATCCTCGCACCCACGACCCTGCTCGCCGAGCAGCACTACCAGAACATCGCCGACCGTTTCGGGCAGTGGCCGATCAAGGTGGCCGAGGTCTCGCGCTTCCGTTCGGCCAAGGAGGTCAAGGCCACCCTCGAAGGCCTGGAGGACGGCACGATCGACATCGTGGTGGGTACGCACAAGCTGCTCAGCCCCGGCACCCGCTTCAAGCGGCTGGGCTTGCTCGTGATCGACGAGGAGCACCGCTTCGGCGTGCGCCACAAGGAGGCCATGAAGGCGATGCGCGCCGAGGTGGACGTGCTGACCCTCACCGCCACGCCGATCCCGCGCACCCTGGGCATGGCGCTGGAGGGGCTGCGCGACCTCAGCGTGATCGCGACAGCACCGCAGCGCCGCCTGGCCATCAAGACCTTCGTGCGCAGCGAGACCAGCAGCGTGATCCGCGAGGCCGTTCTGCGCGAGCTCAAGCGCGGCGGGCAGGTCTATTTCCTGCACAACGAGGTCGAGACCATCGAGAACCGCCGCATGAAGCTGCAGGAGCTGCTGCCGGAGGCGCGCATCGTCGTGGCGCATGGCCAGATGCCCGAGCGCGAGCTGGAGCGGGTGATGCGCGATTTCGTGGCGCAACGCCACAACGTGCTGCTGTGTTCCACGATCATCGAGACCGGCATCGACGTGCCGAGTGCCAACACCATCGTCATCAGCCGCGCCGACAAGTTCGGCCTGGCCCAGCTGCACCAGCTGCGCGGCCGCGTGGGACGCTCGCACCACCAGGCCTATGCCTACCTGCTGGTGCCCGACGTGGAGGGGCTGACCAAGCAGGCCGGCCAGCGGCTGCAGGCCATCCAGGACATGGAGGAACTGGGTTCGGGCTTCTACCTGGCCATGCACGACCTGGAGATCCGCGGCGCGGGCGAGGTGCTGGGTGAGAACCAGAGCGGCAACATGATGGAGGTGGGTTTCCAGCTCTACAACGAGATGCTGGCCGAGGCGGTGCGCTCGCTCAAGGCCGGCAAGGAGCCCGACCTGCTGTCCCCCCTGAACGTGACCACCGAGATCAACCTGCACGCGCCCGCCCTGCTGCCCGACGACTACTGCGGCGACGTGCACACCCGGTTGTCGCTCTACAAGCGGCTTGCCTCGGCCGAGAAGGCCGAGCACATCGACACCCTGCTGGAGGAGATCACCGACCGCTTCGGCAAGCTGCCCGCGCAGGCCCAGACGCTGTTCGACGTGCACCGGCTGCGCGTGCTGGCACGGCCCTATGGCGTGCTCAAGATCGACGCGACGCCCCAACTCACCGTGATCGCCTTCCGGCCCAACCCGCCGGTGGATGCTTTGCGCATCATCGAGCTGGTCCAGAAGAATCGCCACATCAAGCTGGCCGGCAACGACAAGCTGCGCATCGAGCGCCACACGCCCCAGCCCAAGGACCGCGCCCAGTTGGTGCGCGACGTGCTGCGCGCGCTGGGGACGCCCGTGGCCACCACGGGGTGAACCGAAGGGACGAGGCAGCCGCCTCCCTTCCAAATGCACCAAAGGGGATAACGAACCAACGCTATCGCGTTAGTCCCTTTTTTAATCTCTCCAACGGCTATCGCTTCTCAACCCGTCCGCAGCAGCAACGCTATCGCGTTAGTTTCTTTTTTGCCGGCCAGCGCAGGCACAGGGGAAAGCCTCGCTCACGGCACCAGGCGGACCAGCGCGGCATGCCCCACCCCTTGCAGGTTGGCCACGTCCTGCTCCGACAGCAGCAAGGTCACGTCGGGCCCGTCTTCGTAAGACTGGGTGGCGCCGCTCAGGATGCGCTCAGCCAGGACCGTGCCCAGCTGGTAGCCGTCCGCGAACATGGCAATGAAGGGCGCCACCGGTGCCCCCTTGGCCAGGGCCATGGCGTAGCCTTCCTTGGCGATGCGAAGCATGTGGGCCGTGTCGATGCCGATCGTGCTGTGCAGCCGCCAGCCATGCAACTCTTCTTTCAAGACAGCTGTTTTCATGATCTGCGACAGCGGGGCTGGGTCATGGGTGTCCACTCCTGCGGTCGAGAAACGCCTGCACCTGGCCGGCGAAGGCACGCACGTCGATGGGCTTGCACAGATAACCGTCGCAGCCGGCAGCGCGCGCCCGCTCCTCGTCATCCACCATTGCACAGGCCGTCACGGCCACGATGACGATGTCGCGGGTCGAGGCATCGGCCTTGATGTTGCGGGTCAGGTCCAGCCCATCGATGCCTGGAAGTTGCAGGTCCATCACGATCAGGTCCGGCCGGCGCCGCGCCATCGCAGCCACGGCCCCGGGGGCATCCATCGCGGTCTCGACATGGTAGCCCGCCCGGGTCAGCACGAACTCGAGCAGCGCAAGGTTGGTCGGCTCATCATCGATGACCAGGACGGCCGGTGAGGACGGGGACGAGGACGAGGACGAAGCAGTCATGAGGAGGCCTCCATCGAAACCGGCTGTTGCGTTCTGCGCGGCAGCACCGCGTGGAAGATGCTGCCCTGTCCCGGCATGCTGCTCACGCCCACGCTGCCGCCCAGCGCCGTCACGAGGCGCTTGGTCAGCGCCAGGCCCAGGCCCGTCCCCTGCTGCCCGACACCCACGCCGGCATCGAGCTGCTGGAACTCGACGAACAGCCGCTCGATGTCCCCCCTGGCGATGCCGATTCCGTTGTCCTCGACCTCCAGGCGGAAAAAAGCCGGCGTCTCGGCCCGCGTGCGCACCACGATGCGTCCGCCCTCGGGCGTGAATTTCAGCGCATTCGACAGGTAGTTGTAGAGCACCTGCTTGAAGCGCGCCGGATCCAGCCGGATGTCGGTGAGGGAAGAATCCGACTCCACGACAATGGTCACCCGCTTGGGCGTGGCCAGCCCCCTGCTCACGTCCACCACCTCGCCCACCAGCTGCGCCAGGTCGACCCTCTCGGCATGCAGCTCCATCTTGCCGGCCTCCACCCGCGCGAAATCAAGGATGTCGTTGATGAGCTGCAGGAGGTGGCGGCCGCTGTGGCCGATGTGGGAGAGGAAGTCCTTGTGCTGCTGCGAGGCTGGGTCGACCGCCCCGGCGAGCATCAGGTCGGAAAACCCGATGATGGCATTGAGCGGCGTTCGCAGCTCGTGCGACATGGTGGCGATGAAGTTGCTCTTCAGGCGGTTGGCCTCGCGGATGCGCTGGTTCTGCAATTCCAGCTCGGCGCTCTTGGCACGCAGGGCCTCGGCCCGGCAGCGCTCGGTCACGTCGCGCACCGTGGCCAGGCGGCAGCGTTCGAAGTTCCACTCGATCGGCACCAGGCGCAGCTCGCACACGCGCTCCGAGTCGGCGTGAGGCACCACCATCTCCACCAGCTCCGCCCCGGACTCGCCCGCCGGCAGGGCGAACGCCTGCCCCAGCAGCGCCTGGCGGTTTCGCTGGAACAGCGTCAGCGCCGCCTGGTTGACGTAGCGCACGACGTTGGCGTCGTTGAGCACGAGGATCGCGTCGGGCGTCGTGTCCAGCAAGCGCTCGAGCTGGCGGTGCTGCTCGCGGGCCCGGGCACGTTCGATGAGGTAGAGGACGCTGAGGGAGAAGATCTTGACGTTGGCCTCGTCCTTGGACAACACCTCCTCGGCACCGGCCTCGAGGGCCCGCATGCGCAGGAACGGATCGGCCAGGCCGGTCACCACGATGACTGGCGTATCCCGTGCCACCAGCTTGACCTGCTGCAGGGTGTCCAGGCCGGTGGAGTCCGGCAGGTTGAGGTCGAGGATGACGGCGTCGGCACGTTGCGCGGCCAGCTGCGCCAGCGCGGCCCGCAGCGTCTGCACGTGGTGGACCTGGAAGGGCGTGCCCATCGTCTCGCCCAGGCGCTCGACGGTGATGTCGGCGTCGCCAGGGTTGTCCTCGACGAGCACGATGCGCCGGCGGTTGTCTTCCGGGGCCTTGGGATCGGAGGCGTCGGGGCGGTACGTCGACGGCGTGCGGCCGGCAGGATGAGGCTGGATCATGGTTCGAACAGGAAGCGTGTGGCGCAGAAGGGGCGGAACGAGGCGGCCAGGCATCACGGCAGGCGCACCACCGTGAACCAGAAGTCTTCCACCGAGCGCACGATCGACTGGAACGCATCCAGACCGACCGGCTTGGTGACATAGCAGTTGGCACCCAGCGAATAGCTCTTGAGGATGTCCTGCTCGGCGTCGGAAGACGTCAACACGACCACCGGGATCGTACGCAGCGACTCGTGCCGCTTGATTTCAGCCAGGACCTCGCGGCCACCCAGCTTGGGCAGGTTGAGGTCGAGCAGGATCAGGTCGGGCAGCTTGGCTTTCTGGAACGGGGGCTGGCACAGCAGGTAGGCCAGCGCCTGGGTGCCATCGATCACCACGGTGATGTCGAGGTGCATCTTGCCGGACTCGAGCGTCTCCTTGGTCAGCTCGGCGTCGCCGGGGTTGTCTTCCACCAGCAGCACGTGGACGGGTTTGCTCATCATCAACTCTCCTGGGCCTCCTTGGCCAGCATGGGCAGGGTGAAAAACATCGTGGTGCCTGCACCGAGCCGGGACTCGACCCAGATCGTCCCGCCGTGGCGCTCGACGATGCGCTTGGCGATCGCCAGGCCGATGCCGCTGCCCTCATAGCGGCCGAGTTCGTGCAGGCGCTGGAACATCTGGAAGATGCGCTGCGCGTACTGCATCTCCAGGCCGATGCCGTTGTCGGCCACCGCGAACTCCCACAGGTTCTGCTGCGGACGCGGCTTGACGGTGATCCGGATGCGGGGCGGTGCCTCGCCACGGAACTTGATGGCATTGCTGATGAGGTTCTGCAGAAGCTGGCGCAGCTGGGTGTCGTCGGCCATCACCCCCGGCAGCGGGTCGTGCGTGATCTCGGCGCGGGTGTCCTGGATCAGGGCGCGCAGGGAGTCCAGCACGCCCTGCAACGCCTCCTGCGCATCCACCGGCACCAGCGGCTGGCCCTGGGAGCCGACCCGAGAGTAGGCCAGCAGGTCAGCCACCAGGCGCTGCATGCGCCGGGCACCGTCCACGGCGTAGTGGATGTACTTGTCGGCCTTCTCGTCCAGCTGGCCGCGGTAGCGCTGCGCCAGCAGCTCGGTGTAGTTGGCCACCATGCGCAGAGGCTCCTGCAGGTCGTGCGAGGCCACGTAGGCGAACTGCTCCAGCTCGGCGTTGCTGCGGCGCAGTTCGGCCTCCTTGTGCTTGAGCTCGGTGATGTCGCGCAGGATGGTCGACTCACCCACGACCTCGCCCGCCGCATTGCGGATGGGCGACAGGCGCATCGAGACGGGCACCTCGCTGCCGTCGCGGCGACGCCGCAGGGTCTCGAAATGGTCGATCCGCTCGCTGCGGCGCAGCTGTTCCATGAGGCGCTGCTCCTCCTCGGCGAAACGTTCGGGCACGAGCATGTCGATAGGCCGGCCGATGGCCTCCTCCGCCGTGTAGCCGAACAGTTGCTCGGCCCCCCGGTTCCAGCTGCTGATGAGGCCGTCGGGGGTCCGGCTGATGATGGCGTCCTCGGAGGACTCGACGATGGCGGCCAACCGCTCATGCGCCGCCTCGGCGCGCTTGCGCTCGGTGATGTCGATGATCGAGGCCAGCACGAACAGCCCCTGCGCGGTCTCGATGGGATTGAGGCCAATCTCGATCGGCACCTCGCTGCCGTCCTTGCGCCGCCCGAACAGCTCGCGCCCCGCCCCCATGGCCCGCGCCCGCGGCTGGGCGAAGAAGCCTTCCACCTGGGCGGGATGCGCCCCGCGGAAGCGGTCCGGCACCAGCAGCTCGACGGGTTGGCCCAGCAACGCCTCCCGCGGATAACCGAACAGGTCTTCGGTGCGCTGGTTGACCAGCGTGATGCGGCGCTCGCGGTCGATCATCAGCATCGCATTCGGGGCCGCCTCGACCACCAGCCGGAACTGGGTCTGCGCGCGGTGGCGTTCGGTGATGTCGATGATGGCGGCAAGCACGAGCAGGCCTTCCGGCGCCTCGATGGGGTTGAGGCCGATCTCGATCGGCACCTCGCTGCCATCCTTGCGCCGCCCGAACAGCTCGCGCCCCGCCCCCATGGCCCGCGCTCGCGGCTGGGCGAAGAAGCCTTCCACCTGGGCGGGATGCGCCTCGCGGAAGCGGTCCGGCACCAGCAGCTCGACAGGACGGCCCAGCAACTCTTCCCGGCCGTAGCCAAACAGGTCCTCGGTGCGCTGGTTGACCAGCACGATGCGGCGCTCACGGTCGATCATCAGCATCGCGTTCGGCGCCGCCTCCACAGCCAGGCGGAACCACTGCGCCTGCTGGTCCGCGACAACACGGGACTCGCGCTTACGTGAAAGCATCATGGGCTGCTGCCGCCTCATGGGAGGCTGATCACGCCTTGGCATGGAAGGTGTGAAAGGCCGGCCCCGCGGGGACGACGGTTCGGTCCGTTGGTTGGTCGAGTTTCGTGAAGAGACAGCTACTGCACATCCAATGCCCTCTGGCGCAACTTCGCAACGCCGGAAGTTGGAGAAAGCCCTGCAAACAGCTGGTGGCCGGACAGAGATGGCGGTCGAAAAAACCGACTGCCCCGGCAGGAATCTCGGCAGTCTAATCAGCGGCTCCAGGAAGGAAAAGAACGGCTTCGATGCCCCTGGATGAAGGGTGGGATTTCAGCACCCGACCCGCTTTTCATTCAGCACCCGACCCGCTTTTCATTGAGGTTTGGTGCGGGTTTGCGTGCAGGTGCTCAGCTTGACATGCGCCCACGTTCGCGGTTTACTGGCCGCCCACCACCCCTCGGCAATGAAGTGAAGAAGGGGCGCCACGGACCGGGCCGCCACCCATGCAGGCAGCATCGATGGCCCTGGCAAGGGAGACCGCAGTCGGTTGTTGTTCGTATCGCTGTCTTCGCAGTTCCCGGTTGTCAGTTGTTCTGGTTTGTCCGGTTGTGTCCGTGCAGCATCTTTGCGCTGAACAGGCAGGCTCACCAGGCAAGCTGTTTGCCCTCTGCTTCTTTCGTCTTCGTTCATTCATTCCATTCCTAGAAAACAGCTGTCGTCTGCTCACGTTCGTGGAGGGCAGCGGGGTCGTCTCCGGGGGGAGACGAGGCTGTCGTCGATTCCGACGCAACGGAACTGGCGAGGCTTGCGTTGATCGATGTCCGACCGTGCCCTGATGGAGATGAACCGTGCCCGAGTCTGTCAAGATTCTCCTGGTCGAAGACGATGCCACGGATGCCGAACTGGTGCTGCGCGTGCTCAAGCGCGCCGGCATTGAATGGACGGCATGCCGCGTCGATACGGAAGTTGAGTTCCGCAGGAAGCTGAACGAGTTCTCACCCGACATCATCCTCTCGGACTTCAGCATGCCGAAGTTCGACGGCATGTCCGCCCTGGCGGTGGCACGCGAGACGCACCCGCAGGTTCCGTTCGTGTTCGTCTCCGGGACGATCGGCGAGGAATTTGCCATCCAGGCCCTCAAGAACGGCGCCACCGACTACGTGCTCAAGCACGACCTCGGCCGCCTGCCCCCTGCCGTGCAGCGCGCCCTGCAGGACGCCGCCAAGGCCGAGGAGCAACGCCGCACCCAGGCCGCGCTGCGCCACAGCGAGCTGCGCTTCAGGCTCGCGGCCTCGAGCGGCGACGTCTGGGACTGGACCATCACCACCGGCGAAGCCTACCTTTCGCCCCAATGGAAGAAGCGCCTGGGCTACGAGGACCATGAAATCCCCAACACGGCCCACGCCTGGATGTCCCTGCTGCACCCGGACGACCGCGACCCAGTGCGCAGTGCCTTCCGCGGCCATCTGCTGAGCCAGGCCCCCTTCGAGATCGAGTACCGCGCACGCATGCGCAGCGGCGGCTACCGCTGGTGGTATGCGAAGGGGCAGGCGATGTGGGACGACACGGGCAGGGCCACCTACATGGCCGGCACCGTGGTCGACATCACCGAGCGGCGCGTCGCCGAGATCAAGGTGCGCCGGCTGAACCGGGTCTACGCCATGCTCAGCGGCATCAACGCCCTGATCGTGCACACCAACGAGCGCAACGAGCTGTTCCGGGAGGCCTGCCGCATCGCGGTGAAAGACGGCCGCTTCCTGCTGGCCTGGATCGGGGTGGTCGACAAGGACGCGGGCCGCATCACGCCGGTGGCGCACCACGGTGCCGACGCGGACTGCCTGCACAAGATGGCCCTGGGGCTGAGCCACGAGGTGCTGATGACCTTCGCGCAAGGGCAGGCGCTGGCGCAGCGCCGCGCCCTCATCGTGCAGGACGCGCGCAACGACTCGCGGGTGCCGATGCGCGAGGAGACCCTGGCGCTGGGCCTGCGCTCCTTCGCGGTGCTGCCGATCCGCGTGGGCTCGGAGGTGGTGGCCACGTTGGCACTGTACGCGGCGGAGAGCGGCTTCTTCGACGCCACCGAGATGCGCCTGCTGCTGGACCTAGCCAACGACATCGCCTTCGCGCTCGACCACATCGGCAAGTCCGAGCAGCTCAACTACCTGGCCTACTACGACGCCCTGACCGGCCTGGCCAACCGCGCCCTCTTCCAGGAGCGGCTGGCCCAGTTCGTGGAGACAGCGCGGCGCGAGCGCCACAAGATGGCCGTGCTGATGGTGGACCTCGACCGCTTCAAGGTGGTCAACGAGACCCTCAGCCGCCAGGCCGGCGACGAATTGCTGCGCCAGGTCGCCCAGCGCTTCCTGAAGCGGCCCACCGAGTCGGGACGCTTCGCGCGCATCGACGGGGGGCATTTTGCGATCGCCATCCCCGAGGTTGACTCGGAAGAGAACCTGGCCCGCAGCATCTCGCAACGCGTGGAGGAGTACTTCGGCCAGCCTTTCCTGATCGGCGGCCAGCAGCTGCGCGTCACGGCCCGGCTGGGCATCGCCGTCTTTCCCAACGACGGCAACGACGCCGAGACCTTGACCCGCAACGCCGAGGCCGCTGTCAGCCGGGCCAAGGGGCGCGGCGAGCGCTTCCTGTTCTACCGTCAGGAGATGACCGAGAAGATCGCCGGCACCTTGGCCCTGGAGAGCCGCCTGCGCCAGGCCCTGGAGAACAACGAGTTTGTTCTGTACTACCAGCCCAAGGTCGACGCCCACACGGGGCGCATCCTCAGCGTCGAGGCCCTGATCCGCTGGCAGCACCCGGAGCGCTCGCTGGTGCCGCCGGTGCAGTTCATCCCGCTGATGGAGGAGACCGGCATGATCCTCGAGGTCGGCGCCTGGGCCCTGCGCCAGGCGGTGGTGGACCACCAGTACTGGAGCGCATTGGGCCTGGCCGAGGTGCCGCGCATCGCTGTCAACGTGTCACAGATCCAGTTGCGCAAGGACTCCTTCGTCGACACCATGCGCGCCCTCATCGCCGAAGGCACCCAGCCGCCGGGCATCGATCTGGAGATCACCGAGACGCTGGTGATGGAGGACATCGAGGACAACGTCACCAAGCTCAACCAGCTGCGCGGCCTGGGCCTGGGCCTGGCGGTGGACGACTTCGGTACGGGCTATTCCTCGCTGCGCTACCTGGCCAAGCTGCCGGTGCAGACCTTGAAGATCGATCGATCCTTCATCATCACCATGCTGCAGGAGCCACACACGATGACCCTGGTGTCCACCGTCATCTCGCTGGCGCACTCGCTGGGCCTGAGCGTGGTGGCCGAGGGGGTCGACTCCGAAGACCAGGCCCGCGTGCTGCGCGAGCTGCGATGCGACGAGATGCAGGGCTACCTGTTCAGCCGCCCCCTGCCGCTGGAGGACATGACCGCCCTGCTGCAAAACGGTACGCCCCAAGGCAGCGGCTGGTCGCGCCAGAACGGAGCGGTGGCTCGGGGGGCCAGCGAAGGGGCCTGGGCATGAGGAAGCCGGCACGGGTCGTGGCCACGCTGGCGGCGCTGACCGTGGGCGGCGGAGCCCAGGCGGCGGAGCTCGCCGACCTGTCGCTGGAGGAACTGGCCGGCATCGAGATCACCTCGGCCTCGCGGCGCGCCGAGCGGCTGAGCGACGCCGCGGCCTCGGTGTACGTCATCACGGCCGACATGATCCGCCGCGCCGGCGTCAGCTCGCTGCCCGAGGCGCTGCGCCTGGCCCCGAACCTGCAGGTCGCGCGCATGGACGCCAGCCAGTACGCCATCACGGCGCGCGGCTTCAACAATGCCCTTGGCAACAAGCTGCTGGTGCTGATCGACGGCCGCACCGTCTACACCTCGCTGTTCTCTGGCGTGCAGTGGGACCAGCAGGACGTGATGCTCGAGGACGTGGAGCGCATCGAGGTCATCAGCGGGCCGGGCGCCACGCTGTGGGGGGCCAATGCCGTCAACGGCGTCATCAACGTGATCACCCGGCCGGCAGCCGACACCACCGGGACGCTGGCGGTGGTGGCCGGCGGCGAGCGCGAGAGCCAGGTGGCACTGCGCCATGGCGGGGCCCTCGGCGACAAGGGGCGCTTCCGGGTGTACGCGAAGGAAGGCTGGCGGCAGAACACCCGGACGGCCGCGGGCCAGCCGGGTGCCGATGGCTGGGGCGGCCAGCAGGCGGGCTTTCGGGCGGATTGGCTTGATGCGCAGGGCGGCTTCACGCTCCAGGGCGACACCTACCAGGGCAAGGCGGAGGACCGCACCCTCACCTTCTCCGGTTTCACCTACGCCCTGACACCCATCAAGACCTCCGGCAACAACCTGCTGGCCCGCTGGAGCCGACAACTCGGCGGCGGCTCAGACATCAGCGTCCAGGCTTACCACGACGAAGCCAAGCGCGACGATGCCCTGCTCTACCGCCCGCGCGCACGCACCTTCGACCTCGAGTTCCAGCACGGCATCCCGCTGGGTGCCCTGCGCGTCATGTGGGGCGGCGGCTACCGGCGCAGCGAAGACGACATCCTCCCGGGACTGTTCCTGGCCTTCCGGCCCCAGGGCCGGACCCTGGAATGGCGCAACCTGTTCGTCCAGGGTGAGGCGGCCTTGAGCGAGCGGCTGCACCTCACCCTGGGCACCAAGCTCGAGAACAACGAGTACACCGGCACCGAGGTGCTGCCCAGCCTGCGCGCGGCGTGGAAGCTGGACAAGGACCGGCTGGCGTGGATGGCCCTGTCACGCGCCGTGCGGGCCCCGGCCCGCCTGGACCGCGAGGTGTTCCTGCCCTCCAACCCGCCCTACATCATCGCGGGTGGACCGAATTTCGTCTCCGAAGTGGCCAACGTGTTTGAGTTGGGCTGGCGCGCGCAGCCGAGCGCGGCCTTCACCTACTCCGCCACGCTTTTCTACCACCGCTGGGACAGGCTGCGCAGTGTCGAGCCGCCGCCCAGTGCCCATGTGCAGAACATGATCGAAGGGGACACCTATGGCCTGGAGACCTGGGGCACCTGGCAGGTCCGGCCGTCCTGGCGGTTGAGCGCGGGCCTGACCACGATCGAGGAAAACCTGCACCTCAAGCCCGGCAGCATCGACCCCGCCGGGCCACGCAACCTTGGCAACGACCCGAAGTTCCAGTGGACGCTGCGCTCGTCCTTCAACCTGCCGCACCAGCAGGAGCTGGACCTGTCGGTGCGCCGCGTCGACGCCCTGCCGGCACCGGCGGTGCCGGCCTACACGGCACTGGACCTGCGCTACGGCTGGCGGGTTCGGCCGGGGCTGGAGCTGTCGGTCACGGCCCAGAACCTGTTCGACGATGCGCATCCCGAGTTCGGCAATGCAGTCAGCCGCAGCGAGTTCGAGCCCAGTGTGCTGCTGCGGCTGAGGTGGTCGCTATGACGCGCCGTGCTTTCGTGGACACCCGGTGGCAGGGGCTGCTCCTGCTGTGCCTCCTGCTGGGCCTGGGCCTGGCCTGCGCGCCCTGCCGGGCCCAGGGCGAGCTCCCCGCGGCCGCCGAGTACCAGATCAAGGCCGCCTTCCTGTACAAGTTCGCCGGCTTCGTGGAATGGCCGGAAGGCCTGCTGGGCAACGCCGGCGAGCCTTTGACCATCGGGGTCGCCGGCGCCGACCTGCTGGCCGCCGAGTTGCAGCAGGCGGTGCAGGGACGCACGGTGAACGAACGTCCCGTGGCGGTGCGCAAGCTCAAGGCCGGCGACCCGCTGGCCGGGGTGCACATCCTGTTCGTGGGGCGCGGCGAGGCCGCGTCGCCGCGCCAGCTGCAGGCCTGGGTGCAGCTGCGGCCCGTGTTGCTGGTGACGGAATCCGAGGGGGCCCTGGAGCACGGCAGCATGATCAACTTCGTGGTGGTGGAGCGGCGCGTGCGCTTCGAGATCGCGCTGGATGCGGCCGAGAAAAGCAGCCTGCGCCTGAGTTCACGCCTGCTGGCGGTGGCCTACAAGGTCGTGGGGAGTCCTTGAGGATGAAGTTCCTGGCGCTCATCGGTCGTTCGATCCGCTACAAGCTCATGGCTGCGATGTTGGCCGGCACCCTCACGGCGCTGGCGGTGGCCAGCGTCTCGCTGCTCATCTACGACCAGCGCACCTACGAGCAGCAATGGGCCAACGACCTGCTGACCCAGGCCGAGATCGTGGGGCAGGCCAGCGCCGCGGCGCTCACCTTCGACGACGAGAAGGCGGCCACAGCCAGCCTTGGGCTGCTCAAGGTGCGGCCCCGCATCATCGAAGGCATCATCTACGACGCCCGGGGTCGGCGCTTCGCCAGCTACGGCGGTGACCCCCAGGTGCCGCCGCCCGCCCTGCCCGAGGCCGACGGCGTGCATCGCCAGGGCGATGATTTCGTGGCCTTCAAGCGCATCGTGGAAAACAACGAGATCGTCGGCACCGTGTACCTGCGGGCGCACCATGAGCTGTCCCGTCGGCTGATCGGCTACCTGGGCATCCTCAGCACCGTGATGGCTCTGAGCGTGGTGGCGGCGGTGGGCATGGCGATGTGGCTGCAGGCGGGGCTCAGTCATCCCATCCTGGCCGTGACGCGCGCGGCGCACGAGGTCATGGAGCGGCGCGACTTCTCCCTGCGGGTGCACAAGACGACCGAGGACGAGGTGGGCTACCTGGTGGATGCCTTCAACGCCATGCTGGCCGAGCTGGGCCGGCGGGCCGAGGCCCTGGAGGCCTCCAACCAGTCGCTGGCGCACGAGATCGCCGAGCGCCAGCGCGCGGAGGACGAACTGCGCACCCTGAACCTGGAGCTGGAGCGCCGCGTGGAAGCCCGCACCCTCCAGATGGAGACAGCCAACAAGGAGCTGGAGAGCTTCAGCTATTCGGTCTCGCACGACCTGCGCGCCCCGCTGCGCGGCATCGTGGGGTTCGCCGAGGCCGTGCTGGAGGACGATGCCGACACCATGACGAAAGAGGCGCGGCGCAAGGTCGACATCATCCTGCACGAGGGGCACCGCATGGGGGTGCTGATCAATGACCTGCTGGCCTTCTCGCGCCTGGGCCGCAAGTCCCTGCAGAGAAGCGAGGTGAAGATGGTGGCCCTGGTCAACACCACCTGGAACAACCTGAAGACGCAGCACGGCGCCGATAACGTCGTGTTCACCCTGGGCGCCCTGCCTTGCGCCATGGGCGACCCGGTGCTGCTGGGCCAGGTCTGGGTCAACCTCCTGTCGAACGCGCTGAAGTTCAGCGCCAAGCGGCCGCAGCCCGAGATCACCGTCAACGCCATCACGGACGAGCGCGAGCACATCTATTTCGTGCGCGACAACGGGGCGGGTTTCAACCCCGCCTACAAGGCCAAGCTGTTCGGCGTGTTCCAGCGGCTGCACGACGCGACCGAGTTCCCCGGCACGGGCGTGGGTCTTGCCCTGGTCCAGCGCATCATCAACCGCCATGGCGGGCGTGTCTGGGCGGAGGGCGCCCTGGACGAGGGGGCCACCTTCTACTTCAGTCTACCGAGAGAGGTTCAGGATGGAACTGTATGAGCAAGTCGAGATTCTCCTGGTCGAGGACAACGTCAACGACGCCGAGCTGACCATGCGGGCGCTCAAGAAAGGGGGCTTGGCCAACCAGCTGATGTGGGTCAACAACGGCGAGCTGGCGCTGGACTACCTGTTCCGCCGTGGCACCTATGCCACCCGCACCGAGGCCAGCCCGCGGCTGGTGCTGCTGGACCTGAAGATGCCAGGGCTGGACGGCATCGACGTGCTGCGCGCCATCAAGGCCGACGAGCGCACGCGCCGCATCCCCGTCGTCGTCATGACCTCCTCGCAGGAGGAACGCGACGTCGGGCAGAGCTACGACCTGGGCGTCAACAGCTACGTGGTCAAGCCGGTGAACTTCAGCTCGGTCACGGACATCGTGCGCCAGGCCGGTTACTACTGGCTGGCGATCAACCGGGCGATGTGATTGGTAACAGAAGGCCGAGTGGGCGCACTTCCAGCACACGCCGGGCAACGGCTCCTCCCTCAACCGGCTGGACCGCGACCTGCACGTCAGCAACGACAAGACCTGGGAAGACCCGTTCCCGCCTGATTTGTACGTCACCTCCCGTCAGGCCACACGTCAAAAAGTCACACCCGCGGCCTTAAGCTGCGAGCCGGCCGGCCGATAAACGCAGACAGCCCCTCTGCGGGCCGACGACTCGCGTTTTGACTTCAACAGGCCGCCCTGCCCATGGATCACACCCAGCGTCTCGCCCGTCTGCTCGAGCATCTCGATACACAGCAAGGGTCGACCACGGGATCGTTCAGGGACTTGCAGCTGTCGAGTCATTTCCAGCCGATCTACAGCCTGTCGCATGCCCGCGTGGTGGGCCACGAGGCGCTGCTGCGGGCACGCGACGCCGCCCAGCAACCGGTCTCGCCCCTGGCCGTGTTCCAGGCCTGCGAGAGCACCAGCGAGGTGACGCTGTGCGACAGCCTCAGCCACCTCATCCACCTGAGCAACTTCTCCGCCGTCGTGCCGGAGTCTCAGTGGCTGTTCCTGAACGTGCAGCCGGACATGTTCCAGCTGCTGTGCAAGCATGGCGACGGCAGCGGTGACCGCTACCTGCGCGACGTCATGTCGCACTTCAGCCTGAGCGGCGACACGCTGGTGCTGGAGGTGCTGGAGAGCAACGTCTCCGACCTCTCGGCCTTCGAGGCGGCGATGGCGCTGGTGCGCAGCCACGGCTGCCTGATCGCGATCGACGACTTCGGCGCGGGCTACTCCAACTTCGACCGCGTCTGGCGGCTGCAGCCCGACATCGTCAAACTCGACCGCAGCCTGATCGTGCGGGCCGCGCGCGAGCGGCGCGCCCATCGCGTGGTGTCCCAGATGGTGTCGCTGCTGCACGAGTGCGGGGCCATGGTGCTGATGGAAGGCGTGGAAACCCTCGACGAGGCCCTGCTGGCCATGGAGTCGGACGCCGACATGGTGCAGGGCTACTTCTTCGGCCGTCCCCAGCCGGCGCTGATCGGCACCAGCCAGCTGCCCGCATCGATCATGCAGCTGTACGCGGGGATGGGTGAGCGCCGGCAGAACCAGCGCCTGGCCCATCGCAACTGGATCGCGCCTTACCGCAATGCGATCGGCAACGCCGGGGTGCTGCTCAGCGCGGGACGGTCGATGGAGGAGTCCTGCCGCGCCTTCCTGAGCCTGGACAACGCCGAGATGTGCTTCGTGCTGGACGCCGAGGGCTACCAGATCGGCCGCCCCCTATGGGGCGCTGGCAACGTGTCGGACGCGAGCTTCCTGCCGCTGCGCGAGAGCGCGGGGGCCTGCTGGGCACGCCGGCCCTACTTCCGGCGCGCCATCGAGAACGTGGGCAAGGTCCAGGTCACCCGCCCCTACCGCAGCCTGCAGGGTAACCACACCTGCGTGACGGCGTCGTATGCCTACTTCCATGCCGAAGGCGACCGCAAGGTGCTGCGGGTGGTGTGCGGTGACCTGACCTGGCTCGACGGGCCCACGGTGGTCGAGGACGACACGAAGTTCTGAACCTTCCCCCGAAGGGGCATGGGTCCTACGATTGCCGTTGACCGAGCGGTTCACAGCTTCACAGCACGTGCGGCGCCAGCCATTGCGTGAACTGTCGCGTGTTCGCAGGCTTCAGCCCCCGCCACACCGGCGCCAACCCCGACAGTGGCACCGTGCCACGCAGGATCACCCCCACGTTGCGCGACGCCGCGTGGGGAAAGTAATCGCGCTTCACGCAGATGATTTCCTTGAAGCCGCGTCCGAAGTAATAGCGCAACTGAGGGTCGATCGGCAAGCCGCGCGGCCCTTTCGACAGGACATAGTCGTTCACGCTGCGCCCTGGATGCCTGGCCTGCCAATCACGCCAACCGGGGATCGGCGAGCCCAGGTAGATGTGCCGCCAGCCCGCGGCCAGCGCGTACGGCCAGAAGAACGCAAGGATCGCCTCCACGCCTTCGGGGCGACTGCTGCTCAGGCTGATGCCGAACAGCGATGACGTGCGCAGCGGCGTCACCCCCATCGCGCAGTCATGCCAATCGCGCGCATGCTCCCAGAAACTGGGCACCACCGGCTTCATGAACAGCGACGCCACGATCTTGCCCGTGACCGGACAGAACGCCCCGACGGCCAGATCGGGATGGCACACGATGCGCTCGGCCATCTCTTCGGCGGTGGCCGCCTGCTCCGTGGTCCACTTCTCTTCTTCGAGCGCGATGAGCGCCGGCACATCCTCTGCAGTGAGGAAACGCGCGACTGGACGGGCAGCAGCCGGTGCAACACATGCCGCACCTGCCGGGATCGACAGGGAAAGAATAAAAAAAAACATGTCCTCTGCCCCGCATGAGCGTGTGAGTGGAAGGGCCGGCGAATCGAATGGGGGCGCATTGTTTCTGGCAAACATGACAAACCCGTGAAGACACCCAACCGTCACGCCAATGTCATGGGCCTTTGGCGTAATGCCCGACGCCGTCTTCCGGTGAACCCTGGTTCGTCCGGCGGACCCACGTTGACTGCACGCCCCCATGACAGCCCATGCCCCGATCTGACACAGCAGGCTTCAGCCCCCTGCCCGAGATGCGTTCGCCGGTGTTCCAAGCGACCAGGCACTTCGAGACACCCGTGGTTCATCGCGGTGCCGCCTCGCACTGGCGTTGCGTCCGCCACTGGTCTTTCGGCTGGCTCGCAGCCCATGTGCGCGATGTCCCCGTCACGCTCGTGCGCGGCAACCGGGAAGCCCAGGCCACGAGGTTCGAGGCCTCCAGCCTGCGCCGCTATCTCCATGCGCTCGAGCAGCCTTCGCGGTGCTCTCCCGGTTACCTGAAGGAATTCGATCTGCTCGCCACGCAGCCCGAATTGGCAATCGACCTGCCGCACGAGACGCTCATTCCCCCTTCGCATCGCCGCTCCATCTTCTGCTGGA
>CBINPE010000014.1:0-53499 GCA_966252435.1 uncultured Burkholderiales bacterium
CCTGCGCGATGTCGGCCGCGTCCCAGTTGAACTCGCACATCTGCTGCATCAGGCGGTAGGGGTCGGCCTCGTGGTACGTATTCCACGTGCTTGCAATGCGCGACCACTCTTCGCTCGTGCGCTCATGCGGCGCCGCCGTCGCTGGCGTCGTTGTCGTTGTCGCCGCACCCGTCGACGATGACAGCGCCTGGCCGGACGGGCTGGCGCTGGCCGCCGGCGCCGGCGCCGCGTCCATGAACCTCGAACGCGTGGCCGACTGGCCGTTCAGCATGCCGTCATCCTCTTGCACCCACTGCCCGCTGTCGGGCTGAAGGTTGGCCAGCTGCGATTGGCGTAAGTTGAGGGCTGTGATCATGTTCAGGTCCTGCTTTGTCAAAAAAATTTGAGACCGCTGCCTCGTGGACAGCGGCTTGGCTGGCGGGTCTTGCGTTCACGGGTGCGAGTCACCGCCCTCCGACGAAGGGCGGCGTGGACAAGCGAAATCGAAGGGAGGCAATGCGCGGCAACGTGTCAGCTGCCGGCGCTCACACAGGTGTGTGGCCTCGACCGGAGGCAGGCGCAGAGAGGCACTTCTCGCGGGCGTTCATCCCGAACGGCCAACACCATGAAAATAGGCACCAAGGTCCCGCTGAGTCTTGCCAACATCATTTCTCGCTCCTGGCCGTCTCAAGACAGCCTTTGACTGCTCACGAAAATTCATGCTAACGAGCTCAAATGAATAACATTTCAATTGTTTCTCTCACCCGCAGGATGGCGTGCCCAGCGTGACCTCCTCCTCACACCTTTCTTCGGCCAAGGCCGATCCCGCCTCCACCCCCGAAGGCTTCCCCGACGCCGCCGCGCTGGCGGCGCTGCGGGCCTGGTACGAAGGCCTGGGCACGCGCGAGGCGGTGCGGCGCTATGTGTCGGGCACGGCGGACGGCGCGTCGTCACGCGGCCTCCTCGGCGGCATCCGGCGCCAACTCGTGCAATGGGCTCGCCAGCGCCACCGCGACGATCTGGCCGCGCTGCTCGGCCATCCGCCCGCACAGCGCGCCACGCATGCCAAGGCCGTGGCGCAGGCCATCGAGCTGCTGCGCACCCTGCCCGAGCCGGAACCGTCGATCGACGACCCGGTGGCGCACTGGCTTGCGCCCCGCGCCGCCCGCGCCCTGCAGGCGCAGGGCATCAAGACCCTCGCGGCGCTGACCCTGCGCATCCCGCGCCGCCGCCAGTGGTGGCGGGCCGTCCCAGGCCTGGGGCTGGCCAGCGCCCGACAGATCGAGGACTTCTTCGCCGCCCACCCGGCCCTGACCGAGCGGGCGCGGGCCCTGCTGCCGGCCGTGGTGGCACCTGCCGGCGTCGAGGCCGTGGTGCCCTGGGAAAGACTGCGCCTGCCCCAGGAGCTGGACGGCTCGCGCGGCACCTTGCGCGCGCCGCCGGGCCACTCCACCCTCGGGGCCGCCAACGACTACGAGGCCGTGCAGGCCTGGCTGTCCCTGCACGAGTCCGCGGCCACGCAGCGCGCCTACCGCAAGGAGGCCGAGCGGCTGATCCTGTGGGCCGTGATCGAGCGCGGACGGGCCCTGTCCTCGCTGATGACCGAGGACGCGCTGGCCTACCGCGCCTTCCTGCGCAACCCGCTGCCGGCGGCGCGCTGGGTCGGTCCCGCCCGGCCGCGCGGCTCGTCCGAGTGGCGCCCCTTCGCGGGGAAACTCTCGGCGCGCTCGGTGGCTTATGCGCTGTCGGTGCTGGGTGCGCTGTACCGCTGGCTCATCGAGCAGCGCTACCTGCTGGCCAACCCCTTCGCCGGCATCAAGGTGCGCGGCGCAGGAAGGGCGGAGCCGCTGGCGGTCGAGCGTGTCTTCGGCGAGGGCGAGTGGATGCTGGTGCGCACCGTGGCCGACGGGCTGGAGTGGTCGCACGGCTGGGAAGCACCGGCGGCACAGCGCCTGCGCTTCGTGCTCGACTTCGCCTACGCGACCGGCTTGCGGATCAGCGAGCTGGTGGACGCCAGGCTGGGCCAGCTCCACACCGACGCCCAGGGCGACCACTGGCTGTCCCTGGTGGGCAAGGGCAGCAAGGCGGCCAAGGTCGGGGTGCCGCCCCTGGCCCGCGCGGCGCTCGAGCGCTACCTGGTGCAGCGCGGCCTGCCCAGCACCGAGGCCCGCTGGGACCCGCACACGCCCCTCATCGGCAGACTCGCGGACGACGACGAAGCGAGCCACGGCGCCAAAGGCGCACGAGGGCACACAGGCATCTCGTCGGCCCGCCTGTGGCATGTGATGCGGCGTTTCTTCGCCACCACCGCGGACGTGGTGGAGGCCCGCAACGCCGCCGTCGCGGCCAAGCTGCGCCGCGCCAGCCCGCACTGGATGCGCCACACCCATGCGACGCACGCCCTGGCTCGCGGCGCCGAGCTGACCACCGTGCGCGACAACCTGCGCCACGCCTCGCTCTCCACCACCTCCATCTACCTGCACACCGACGAGGTGAAGCGGGCGCAGCAATTGCGCACGGCCTTCGGCCTGCGCGAGGGCGAGTGAGCCTGGGGTGGAAAGGCGGTCCCGGGGCGCTCAGCAGATTGGTTACCATCTCTGCTCTCCCCAGCCGCGCCACCGCGCGGCCGAGCAGGCCCATCCGGCCATCGAGTCAAGCCCCCGTCCGGGCCGCACACCGTCGCGGGACCAGCCGGGGTCGTGATGCAGTCCTGTCTGTTGTTCACCCCCAGGGACGCCCAAGCGGCTGGCCGATGATCGATCGATGCCAGTCCCCTTTCACTTCTGTTCTGTCTTGGTGAGGATGAAGCATGCAAGAAGCCATGCGCCAGGTGACATTGCGGCAAATCCAGATCTTCCTGACCGCCGCCGAACATTCCAGCTTCACGCGCGCGGCCGAGGAACTGCACCTCTCACAGCCGGCGATCTCCATGCAGATGACCCAGTTCGCCGAGAGCCTGGGCATCGCCCTGTTCGAGAAGCGCGGGCGCAACCTGGTGCTGACGCGCGCCGGTGAGACGCTGGTTCCTTATGCACGCCGCATCGCGCAGACGCTGTCGGAGGCCTGCGAGGCCATCGATGCGCTGCAGGGGCTGCGCAAAGGCCAGATCCGCATTGCCCTGGTGACCACCACGCGCTACTTCGCCCCGCGGCTGATCGCGCAGTTCCGCAGCCAGCATCCCGACATCGAGCTGCTGGTGTCGATCGCGAACCGCGAGAGCGTGATCCACGAGCTCGAGAGCAACAAGGTGGACCTGGCCATCATGGGCCGTCCGCCGGCACGGCTGAACGTGGACGCCCAGGCGTTCGCCAAGCACCCGCACGGCATCATCGCGCCGCCCGACCATCCCCTGGCAGGCAAGAAGCGCATCGACCCGAAGAAGCTGGCCACCCAGCCGTTCCTGCTGCGCGAACCGGGCTCGGGCACGCGCTCCGCCATGAATGACTTCTTCGCCGAGCACGAGATCAGCCCGCCGCTGCTGCAGGAAATGACCAGCAACGAGTCCATCAAGCAGGCGGTGATGGCGGGCATGGGACTGGCCTTCATCTCGATGCACACCATCAGCCTGGAACAGCAGACCGGCCACCTGGTGCTGCTCAACGTCAAGGGCCTGCCGGTGATCCGCACCTGGTACGTGGTGCACCTGTCGAGCAAGGCCCTGAGCCCGGCGGCGGCGGCCTTCAAGCAGTTCATGCTGACGGACGCGCCGCACCACATGGAGAGCTTGTTCCCAGGGTCGAGCCAGCTCGACAAGGGTTGAACAGGAAGCGAGCAAGCATGCCCAACACTTACCTCGACCATCTCCAGGGCCCCGCCGGCGAAACGTGGCAGCAGGCGCTGGACCGCTTCGCGTCTTTCTGCCTGAGCCTGCACGCGTTCACCGAGCACGGCGAAACCTACGAGGTGCTGTTCGACGAGTTCTACCGGGACGGCACGCTGTTCGAGTGGTCCGACCCCGTGACCGAGGCGGACCTGCGCAACGCCGAGACCCGCAATGGCGTCGTCATTCCCCCGACACTCAAGGCGCTCTATCAGAAGCGCTTCATCATCTACGACGTCCACACCGAGTTCGGCCGCTGGGGCGAGCGCCGCGTGCTGGAGGTTTATGCCCCCTCGTCCTCGACTTCCTACACCTGCCTGCATGCGTTGTGCCGGGCCCTCGCATGGAATTTCGGGGAATACTTCGCCAAGGAGGCGCTGTCCGCCGAACAGATCGCCCACCTCGACGCCACGTACTTCTGCTTCGGCCGGTGGTCGGATGACGACCACAAGGGACGGTATCTGCTGGTCGACCGCCAGGGTGGCTTCGGGCGCTATGACTTCCACTGCGAGGACCAGCCCGGCAGCCTGCAAGGGCTCGAGCCGCTGCTACGGGGCAGCCCCCTCACCATGACGCTGGATGACGTCATGGCGGAGGCGATCGACAACGCGATGGCCTATCTGCTGCGCCGCAACGACGTCCCCGGGCCGCACGACGAAGCGCTCTAGAGCCTGGGCCCTAGTTCGCCGCCGGCGCGTCACCGTAGCCCCGCAACTGCCGGTAGCGCGCCACCTGCTCGGGCGTCAGCACGTCCTCCATCAGCAGGTGGTACTTGAGGTGGGCCTCGCGCAGCCGGCCGCTCACCTGTGCAGCCTCTGCCGTCGCCTTGGACAGGGCCGCCGCAGTGGCCCGCCCCTCCTTGAACAGCCGGTCGAGCACCCTCTCGGCCTGAACGACCTGGGCACCCAGCGCGCGGGCTTCCGTCTTCATCTGCTCGGCCAGCCTGCGCGTGCGGTCGCGCTGTCCGGCGTCCAGCCCCAGCGGATCTGCCAACTCCAGCACGTGGGCCGGCCCGGGAAGCCCGTTGAGTTCGGCCGGCAGCGCCAGTGTCATGCCCCGCCCGGCCAGCAGATCCTCGGTCTGCTCGGCCGACAAGGCCTTGATGTCCCGCACCTGCAGGCCCGCATAGGGGGAAGACGGAGCCGCGCGCACAGGCGACGGGGCGTCGGCGTGGGCGTGGACCTCTGCCAGGGCGCCTGTGGCGCTCAGCGACAGAACGAGCGCCAACCCGGCGCGAAGGACGAGGGAAGATCGATGGACTGGCATGGGAAGAAAACAAGTTGCGAGAAGGCCCCGATCCTCCCTGCAGCGCCCAGGGAAGGTCGATGATTGCAGTCATACGCACACGGCCCCGTCCCCGATGAACGATTCGCCCCAGGCCGGTGCACTGTGGGTGCGTAGGGGTCAATACCAATTGGGGCATTGAGCACGCACCAGGAAGATGCGACCTTGCTGTAACAAGAAGAGACGCTGACGTGTTCCACAAGGATGTTGCGTCTCGCCGCCGCCCACTGACCGATCTCAGCCGGGTTGGCTTGTCACAGGGCGTTCCAGCGGGTCCGGATCGGACTCGCCACTGTCCCTGTTTACCGGCGTCGGATGGCCGGGCCGGTTTCATGCCGTCCCCGCCGCATTGAACGTTCGGCCTCCATTTGTTTGTGTTGCGTCACCCCTGCGTTCTTGTGCGAACAAGGCCACGCACGGCGAGCTGTTGCCGTTGCCATTCCAAAGCCAATCACCCACAGGAACGAAACAAGAAGAGCAAAGAAGAAAGAACAGCTTTCAGTCCTTCACATGGCCATCCATTCATCCACATCCAGCGGTGCGACCGAGCGGGCCGGCAAAGGCACGTCGTCGCCAGCCCTGCAGGTCATCGTCTGCGGCATCGGCGGACAAGGGGTGCTGACCCTCGGCAACAGGCTGGTGACGCTCCTCTCGGGCCACCACCCCGACGTCTTCAGCCAGGAGATTCGCGGCATCGCAAGAAAGCGCGCCGGCGTGGGCTGCCTGATCCGCTGTGGGGACGGCATCCGCAGCGGTTTTTTCCTGCACCGGCAGGCGGACTACCTGCTGGCGCTGGACGCCCTGGAGGCAATGCAGTGGATGACGCACGTCGGCCCCGCCACCACCTGCGTGGTGCTCGACACGGTGCGCGCCGCGCCTGACACCGGCAGCGCCGCCTGGCAAGCCGTGGCGGCGCGCCTGGCGCCGCGTGCTGGCAGCGTCCACCGGCTGGCAGCGCAGGACGGGGGCACATCGCAAGGGCTGACGCCACCGCAGGCCGCGGACCTGATGGCCGGCGCGTTCGCGGCACTCGCCGGTTACCCGGCGACCGCCGTGCAGGCCGTCTGCGCACCAGCGCCAAGTGCCCCGCCTGCGCGCCGGCACCCCGGCGGCATCGCGGCCGGCTCCAACGTTGTGTTTGGTGTCGAGCCTGCGCGGCGCGACACCTGCCCAGCCTGAGCAACGCGCACCGCCTCATCCCCTCCCACGCTCATGGATGCTCACCTGTTCCCCGGCCTGGGCGCGAGCCTGCCCGCCACCACCGCGCTGCTACAGCGTCTGGCGGATGAAGATGGCGGACCGCCCTGGCTGGCTGGCCTGCGGCAAGCGCTGGACATGGCCCCTTCTCCTGACGAACGGCAGGCCCAACGCCTGGTGCACGGCTTGAACCTGCTGTGCTGGCGGCGCTGGCGCCGCACTCGCGCAGACATCGCCTTTGAGCATCTGGGCGGACACAGCCTGGGGTTCTATGCGGCCCTGGTGGCCGCGGAGGTGGTCGATGAGGACACGTCCTTCGCCCTGCTGGAAGCTGCCATGGACGCCGCCGCCGACCTGGCGCCGACCGGCTCGGTCCTGAAGGTCATCACTGGCACGCGGCCCCTGGCGGCCGCCTCGCTGGCGCAGGAAGCGGGGCTGGAGATCCTGTGCCTCAACGCCCCGAACCAGATCGTCGTGCATGGCCTGGCCGTGCACTTCGAACGGCTGGCCGCTCTGCTCGCCGCGCTGGGCCCCTGCCAGGTCCATGCGCTGGGATCGAGCGTGCCCTTCCACAGCCGCCTGATGCGCCCCGCCAGCCAGGCCATGCGCGGCCTCCTCCAGGCCCGCGGCATCGCGTTCGCCCGTCCGCGAAGAATCCTCTGGTCGCACGTGGCGGCCCGGCCGCTCGACTCGGCGCGCGACATCGCGGACACGGTGGCCGCCCAGCTGTCCCTGCCGGTCCGCTGGCAGGAGACGGTCCTGGCGATGCAGCGGCAGGGCGTGCGGCGCTTCGCGGAGGCCACGCCGCAGGGGCTGCTGTCGCGCATCGGCCGGTGGATCGATCCCAGCCTCTGCCTGATCCCCTGCACCTTCTGAGCCTTCCTTCTTCATTCATGCAGCCTATCGAACATCATGGCTTGTTGTCCGGCAACCAGGCCGTCGCGCGGGGCGCGTGGGAGGCGGGGGTTCGCCTGGTCGTGGCCTACCCCGGCTCTCCGGTGACTGCCATCCTGGACGCCGCCGTCGGATTGCCCGGGATCCGCACACAGTGGGCCGCGAATGAGAAAGTGGCGCTGGAGATCGGGGCCGGCGCGGCCCATGCCGGCGCCCGTGCCCTGGTGGTGATGAAGCACGTGGGGCTCAACGTGGCCGCCGATCCGCTGTTCAACCTGGCCTACACGGGCGTGGCGGGCGGTCTGGTGATCGCGGTGGGCGACGACCCCGGCGCCCGCAGCTCGCAGAACGAGCAGGACACGCGGCTGCTGGCGCACGCCGCCGGGGTGCCCGTGCTGGAGCCCGCCAGCGGCATGGAGGCGCTGGTCTTCACGAAGCTCGCCTTCGCCATCAGCGAGGCCTTCGACCTGCCCGTGATCGTCCGCCTGACCCCGCCCCTGTGCCACGGCCGCAGCCGGGTCGTGACCTCGTTCCGCCAGGAGACGCCAAGCGCGCTGTCCTTCGCCCAACCGCCGCAGAAGTACCTCCTGCTGCCGGCCCACGTGCCACAGCGGCACCGCGCCCGGCTGGCGAACCTGGCGGCGCTGTCCACCAGCCACTGGTCCGGGACGCTGAACGTGGCCACCTTCCCTGACGAAGACCCCGGCGGTGTCCGCCACCCCTTCGGCATCATCTGCGCCGGCCACGCCGCCGCGATCGTCGCCGAGGTGCTCGGTGGGACCGTCCCCCTGCTTCAGCTGGGCATGGTGTTCCCCTTCAACGACGACCAGATCCGCACCTTCGCCCAGCGCTGCGAGAAGGTGATGGTGGTCGAGGAGTCGTCGCACTTCATCCGCACGCACGTCCGCCAGCTCGGCATCCCGGTGGTCGAGCGCCGCCACTACGACACGGTGGGCGAGTTCGAACTGCGGCACCTGCTGTCCGACGAACTGCCCGCGCTCGAGGCCCTGATCGGGCCGCTGTGCCGGCCCGACAGCGAGGCGCAGCGCGCGCGGCCGGTCCATTGGCTGCAGCCCCGGCGCGACGACGCGCCGCCTGCGGACCTGAACCGGGACACTGCCCTGCCGGCTCGCACGGCGGGCTTTTGCGCCGGCTGCTCGCACAGCGGCATCTTCCACGTGCTGAGCCGGCGCGACCTCTACGTCATCGGCGACATCGGCTGCTACACGCTGGGCGCGACCGAGCCCTTCAACGCCTTGCACGCCAACCTGTGCATGGGCGCCAGCATCGGCATGCTGCAGGGCTACCTCTCCGTGCTCGCGCCCGGACGCAGCAAGGAGGTCGTGGCGGTCATCGGCGACGCCACGTTCTTCCACTCGGGCATGCCATCGCTGCTGTCCGCGGTGCACTCCGGCCACCCGGGCACCCTGCTGATCCTGGACAACAGCGGCTCGGCGATGACGGGCCTGCAGCAGACCCACCCGCCTGGCACCGCGCAGGACTGGCACCGCCTGCTGGTGGGGCTGGGCGTTCGGCACGTGGACGTCACCGACGCGCTGGACATCGGGCGTCTCGACGCCCTGCTGGACCGGCACATCGCCACGCCGGCCTTCTCCGTGCTGGTGCTGAAGGGGGCCTGCGTGCAGGCACACCCGCAGCCCCGGCCCACCCGCTACCGCTACCAGGTGCAGCAGGACCGCTGCAGCAGCTGCGGCGAGTGCCTGACAACCAACTGCCCGGCGATCGTGCGGCACGAGGTGTCCGCCACCCGCGGTGCGCCTGCGCGGGTGCGCTGGGAGATCACGGACGAATGCACCGGCTGCGGCCTGTGCGCACAGGTCTGCCCCGAGCAGGCCATCGTGCCGCAACTGCTGGCCGGCATGCGCTCGCCGCTGGCACGCAAGCTCGCCTCGCGGATCCCCTGGCCCCGCGTCATCCGCAGCGTGCGCGCGGTGCCGGTGCTGCGCAAGGTGATCGACAAGTTCGACAAAGCCCTCTCCTGAACCCTCCTCCCCTCCCGAAAGGAAACGACATGGAACTCGACCAGATCAAGGACATCCTGAAGCAGAACTTCGCCCAGCGCCTGAACGTCAACCTCGCGCTGATCGAGATCTCCGACGACGACGGCCTGTTCGACGAGAACGGCTGCTGGGGCTTCGACTCGGTCGACGCCATCGACATCGTGCTCGGCGTCGAGCAGTCCTTCGGCATCAGCGTGCCGGACAGCGAGACGGTCAAGCGGCACTTCCAGTCGCTCAACACGCTGGCGACCTTCATCAAGCAGGCCCTGGCCGCCCAGGCCACCACGGCCTGACCCGGCCACCGACGACAAGGACAGCACCATGGCATCCCCGCCACGCGTGGTGATCACAGGGCTGGGCATCGTGAGCCCGATCGGCCACACGGTCGAGCAGTTCGAGGCCGCGCTGCGGCTGGGCCGCTCGGCGCTGCGCGTCAACGACGGGCCCGATGCGGCAGGCTACGCGCCCCACCTGCTCGGGCGCATCACCGGCTTCGAGGCGCCGGCCTGGTTCTCCCGGTTCCAGCGCAGGCACACCGCGCGGATCGACCAGTATGTGCTGACGGCCGCGGACGAGGCCGTGCGCCACGCCGCCCTGTCCCTGGGCGACGCGCTGCGCCGGCGCACAGGCATCGTGCTGGGCAGCGGCGGCGCGATCGCGCACACCGAGGCCTACATCGAGGAGGAGCTGCGCGGACTGCCGCGCCATCCGTCACGGGCCCTGAACCAGAACCCGGACGTCGCAGGCACCATGGTGGCGGCGCATTTCGGGCTGCAGGGGCCGCGCAGCAGTGTCATGACGGCATGCTCGTCCGGGGCCCTGGCGCTGGGCTTCGCGGCCGATCTCATCCGCGGCGGCCACGCCGACGTCATGCTGAGCGGCGGCGCCGAGGCGCTGTCCAAGGTCACGCTGTCGGGCTTCCATGCGCTCAAGGCCTTGTCGGGCAGCGTCAACCGGCCCTTCGACAAGGACCGCGACGGCATCGCGCTGGGCGAGGCCGCGGCCGTGCTGGTGATGGAGTCGCTCGAGCACGCGCGCGCACGCCGGGCCCCGATCCTGGCCGAGTTCGCCGCCTGCGGCCTGGCCTGCGACGCTCACCACGTCACGGCCCCCCATCCCGAGGGCCGGGGCCTGGCCCGCGCCATGCGCATGGCGCTGCGCCAGGCCGGGCTCGGCGCGGAGCGCATCGGCTACATCAACGCCCACGGCACGGGCACCGCGCTCAACGACACCGCCGAGTACCACGCCATCCGGGCGGTGTTCGGCCCGCGGGCCGGTGAGATCCCCGTGAGCAGCATCAAGCCCTTCGTCGGCCACACCCTCTCGGCCGCTGGCGGCCTGGAGGCAGCGGCGACCGTGCTGGCGCTGAAAGGGCAGTTCCTGCCGCCCAACCTGAACTTCGCCACGCCCGACCCGGCGTGTCCCTTGAACGTGGTCGCCAACCGCGCGCGCAACCACGCCTTCGACCACGCCATGAAGAACGCGCTGGCCTTCGGCGGCAACAACGTCTCGCTGATCCTGAAACGCTGGGATTGAAAACCATGTCAACCACTTCGCCTTCGCCCACGACACCAAGCACCCCGCCACTCCACGCGCCACGCGCCGCCGCACCCGCTTCGCCCGTCGCACTGGTGACGGGGGCCTCCCGCGGGATCGGCCGGGCCATCGCGGTGCGGCTCGCGGCCAGCGGCCACCGGGTGGCCATCAACTGCGTCTCGCGCGAGGACCAGGCCCAGGCCCTGCGGGACGAGCTGCAGCAGCGGGGCCGTCCGTGTAGGGTCTATCCGGCCGACGTGGCCGATGCCGCGCAGGTCGCCGAGATGGTGGCCCGGGTGGAGGCCGAGATGGGACCGGTCGAGGTGCTCGTGAACAACGCCGGCATCCTGCGCGACGCCCACCTGGCGATGATGAGCGAGACCGCCTGGGACGCGGTGCTGGACACCAACCTCAAGGGCGCCTTCCTGGCGTCGCGCGCGGTGGCCAAGGGGATGATGAAGCGCCGCCGCGGCCACATCGTGCACATGGCCTCCATCAGCGGGCTGATCGGCACCCCGGGCCAGGTGAACTATGCCGCCTCCAAGGGCGGCCTGATCGCGATGACCCGCGCCATGGCCCGCGAACTGGGCCGCCACGGCATCCAGGTCAACGCCGTGGCGCCGGGCTTCATCGACACCGAGCTGATCCAGGACATGAACCCGCGGCAGCTGGACGCGCTGCTCGGGCAGGTGCCCCTGGCCCGCATCGGGCGCTGCGAGGAGGTGGCCCACCTGGTCAACTTCCTGGTGTCCGCGGACAACGGCTACGTCACCGGCCAGACGATCTCGATCGACGGGGGCCTGAGTGTCTGAAGACAAAGAAAAGGAAGAGGCCGGGAGCGCGGCGATCTGCATCACGGGCATGGGCATGGTCAGCGCGCTCGGGTGCGAGGCCGGCCCGGTGCTGGCGCGCCTGCGGCAGGGCGAGCGGATGCTGGGCCATTCCGGCGCCTCCGATGACCGGCCTGCGCACCGGTACCGCCTGGGCGAGGTCGCGGAATTCGAGGTCGCGCGCCACCTGAACCCGGTGCGGGCGCGGCGCATGGACCCGGTCAACCTGTACACCATCGCCGCCAGCCGCATGGCCCTGGCGCAGGGTAGGCTGGATGGCGAGGCGAGCCCGGACCTCGGCATCGTCGTCGGCACCGGCTACTCGGGCCTGGGCAGCGCGTACGAGCACACCCGCAAGCTGCAGGAACAGGGCATCGCCAAGCTCACGCCGATCCATTTCCCCGGCACCGTCTTCAACGCCAGCGCGGGGCTGGCCGCCATCGAACTCGGACTGACGGGCCCCAACTCCACGGTCACGGGCGTGGACCTGCCAGGCGAGTACGCACTGCTCCAGGGCGAGATGCTGGTGCGGCACGGCAGCGTCCCGTCGATCGTCGTGACGGGCGCGGATGACCTGCCGGGCTGCCAGTTCCGCCTCATGGGCCACTGGAAACTGCTGAGCGCCGACCCGGCGCATGCCGCCGTGGCGCATGCCGCGCGCTTCCGCGGCGCCACCGCCAGCCAGGGCGGCGCCAGCCTGGTGATCGAGGACGCAACGGCCGCGGCGGCCCGCGGCGCGGCACCGCTGGCGTTCATCGAGGGCATGGGCATGGCGAGCGAAGCCGACCGCGTCTTCGGCCACAGCGGGCAGACCCGCGCCCTGCACGCGGCGATCGACCAGGCCCTGCACCAGGCGGGGATCGGCGAGCGCGACATCGCCTGGGTCTCCTCCGCCGCCAACGGCCTGCCGGCCATCGATGCGCTGGAGGCTCGGCTCTACCGCGAGCGCTTCCACGCCACCAGGCCGGCGCTGGTGTCGTTCAAGTCGTACGTGGGTGAATTTGCCTCCAGCGGGGTGCTGCGCCTGGCCCTGGGCATCCACTGCACGCGACAGGGCTGGCTGCCGGGCCTGCCGCGGGACGCCTCGGCCGACTGGGTGCCGACCGACCTGAACATCCCGCGGCAGGCGCAGGCGCTGACGGGCCGGCGCTTCCTGCACCTGGGCATCGGCATCGGTGGCGCGGCCATGGCGCTGGTCCTGCGCGCCACCGCCGCAAAGGAGGACCTTTGAGCATGGACAACACGCCTCTTTCCGCCGCCGGGATCACCGCCCACCTGTGCCGCGAAGACCTGGCGGCCCGCCTGCCGCACCGGTTCCCCCTGCTGCTGCCGGAGAGCGTCTCGGTGATCCGCACCGGCCGCACCGGGCTGGGCCGGGTGCGCCTGGACCCTGCCGCCCGGCTGTGGGACGAAGACACGCACCAGGACCTGGCGCAGGCCCTCGTGCTGGAGAGCGCGGCCCAAGTCCTCGGCGTGCTGCTGGCGGCGCAGCCGGCACCGGCCGCCGGCGCGCACTGGCTGCTGGGCTTCGACGACGTGACGTTCGGCGCACCGCTGCGCCCGGCCCAGGACTTCGAGGTGGGGATCGAGCTGGAACGCTCGCTGGGTGACATGCACCGCGCCCGCTTCCTTGCCACGCAGGGCGGCTGCGCCATCGCGGCCGGCCGCGTCTCGGTGATGGGAGGCCGGGAAGGATGAACACCCTGGCGCCCGAAGCCGTCGTCGCCCTGCTCGACGTGGACGCCTCCCAACCCGTCTTCGCCGGGCATTTCCCGGGGCGGCCCGTGCTGCCCGGCGTGCTGCTGCTGCACTTCATGCGCAGGCAGCTGCAGGCCCTGCACGGCCCGCGCCCGTTCTCGCGCTTGCGCCGGGTCAAGTTCCTGCAGCCCGTGCGGCCCGGCAGCCGGATCCACCTGACCTGCGAGTGCGCGCGGCCGCCGTGGCATCAGTGCCGCGTGCTGGCGGAGGATGGGACGGTCGTGGCGCAGGCCGAGATCGCCCTGGCGGAGACGGACGCATGACAGCGCCCACCCTGCAGCGCCGGGCCTGGCTCAGGGCCGCGGGCGCCGGCCTGGCTTCGCTGGCCGCGTTCCGCGTCGAGGGGCAGGCCCTGCACCCCGAGCGGACGGCGCCGGCATGGCCCACCGCCTTCGACGAGGTCGACCACTTCGACGTGGCCCACCGCGTGCGCGACGGCGAGGCCTTCGCCGCGCCCGCCCCCACGCGCTGCCATGACGTCGTCGTGGTCGGCGGGGGGATTTCAGGTCTCACCGCGCTGGACCGCCTGCAGGCAGCAGGCGCCTCCGGCCTGCTGCTCGAAAAGGAAGGCGAGCCAGGAGGCAACGCCCGGCGCCGACGCCGGGCCGGTGTCTTCCAGCCCCTGGGCGCCCTGGTCAACCAGGGGCCCATCGCCCCGTTCACCGCGTTCTTCGACGAGCTTGGCGTGCCGTTCGAGGCCGTGGGCGGGCCAGCGCTGGCCTACCACGCCCAAGGCGTGCTGGTGCCCGACCCCTTCGGGGAGAACGCGGCCCGTCTGCCCTTTCCCGCTGGCGAGCAGCAGGCGTTCGCACAGGCCGCCGGCTGGCTGCGGCGCTACCTCGATCCCAGGCAGGGCATCTTCTTCCCGCGTTCGGACAACACGCCCGCCATCAAGGCGCTGGACAAGATGACCCTGCATGCCTTCTTCCAGCGGCAGGGCGTCGAAGGCGAGCTCAGGCACTGCCTGGACATCCTGCTGTCGGCGCGCGTGGGCGAGGACGGCCGGGCGGTCTCGGCATGGACCGGCCTGTACCTGCTGTCCAACCTGCTGCGCCCCGCCTACACCTTCCCGGGCGGGCACGGCGCCCTCTCGCAGGCGCTGCACAGGCGCATCGCGGCGCGGGACCCCGCATCGGTCGAGACGGGCTTCACCGTCGTCGGGGTCCGCCACCGTCCGGCCGGCAAGGTGTGGGTGACGGGGCTGACGGCCCGGGGCGCCCTTGAGACCATCGAGTGCCGCTGCGTGGTGATGGCGGTGCCGAAGGTGATCGCCAGCCGGCTGGTGGAAGGCCTGGCGCAAGACCGTGCTGGCGCGTTGCGGCAGCTGCGCTACAACGCCTACCTGGTGGCGCAGGTCGTCACCCGGCCCGCCCCGCGGCTGCCAGCCGCTCCCGCCTTCGAGATCGCCTGCCGCGATCTGTCCAGCCGCTTCGTCGTGGCCGCAGACTGGCTGCCCTCGAACCGCGATCCCGCAGGGCGGCGCTTCTTCACCGTCTACGTGCCCCTGCCTGGCGCGGCGGGCCGCATGGCCCTGCTGCAGCGCCCGGCAGCCAGCTGGGCACGGCAGGTCCTGCAGGACCTGCAGACAGTGCACCCGGCCATTGAGGGCCACGTGGAAGACATCGTCCTGCACCGCTGGGGCCACCCGATGGTATCGCCCGGGCCGGACATGGCCGCCTGCCTCGACCAGCTGCGCGAGCCGTTCGGCCAGGTCGTCTTCGCGCACAGCGACACCTTCGGCCTGTGCGGCCTGTACTCGGCCGTGTGGACCGGCATGGACGCGCACGCCGAGGCGCTGCTGCGCGTGACCTGAACCCTCCCCTCACGCCTCCACCCGCTTCATTCCCCTCACCCGACAGGAGCAAGCAACCCATGAAAAAAACCACCGCGTGGCTGTTCTCGCTTTCGCTGATGTCCTTCGGCGCCGCCGCCGTCGAGCCACCCGCCGTGTTCGACCTGCAAGGGGCGGAGGCCCAGGCCGCCCTGAGCCGCAACGTGGCGCGCCTGCAGGCCAGCCCGGACGACTTCGAGGCCCTGAAGAACGCGGGCATCCTCCTGCACCAGATGAACCGCCACGACCAGCCCGACAAGGACCGCGTCGCCCAGGGCGAGGCCTACCTCAAGAAGGCGGCGCAGCTGAGGGAAGGCGATGCGCAGGTCGCGGCCTGGCTGGGCAGCATCACCACGATGAAGGCCATCTTCGAGAACGACCCGGGCAAGCAGATGTTCTACGTCAAGCATGGCAGCCGCTACATGGACGGCGCGGTGCAAAAAGCCCCCGAGGACATGGTGGTGCGCCTGACCCGGGCCTACAACAGCCTGGAGCTGCCCGCGTTCCTGCAGCGCACCCGCTTCGCCGTCGAGGACTTCAAGGTCTACCTCGACTGGTGCGGCCGGCACGCCTGCCCCGCTGGGCAGGTGGCCCAGGCGCGGGACAAGCTGAAGGTGGCGGAGAAGATCGTCGCGGACAACCAGTGATGGCTTGCAGCGGCTTCGACTTCTCCGGGCAGCGGGCCTTCATTGCGGGGGCCAGCGGCTGCGTCGGCCGGGCCATCGCCCTGGCGCTGGCCAGCGCCGGTGCGGCGACCGCGCTGCACGGGCGGCGCAACGCCGACGCCCTGGCCGCCCTGGCGGACGAGATCGCAGCGCGCGACGCGGCGCCGAGTGTCCATCTCAAGGCCGACCTGCGCGACCGTGGCGACGCCCGCCGCGCCCTCGATGAGGCATGGCAGGCCCTCGGCGGCCTGGACACGCTGGTCATCGCCTGCGGCACGGCGCGCGACGGCCCCCTCGCCTTCCTGGGTGCGGCCGACCTGGAAGCCGCCCTGGCCGACAACCTCGATCCCGTCGTCCACCTGTGCGAGGCCTTCTGCGCCCGGCGCGAAGCGCTGCCAGGCGGGCGCATCGTGATCGTCTCGTCGATCACCGGGCTGTCAGGGCAGCCGATGCGCAGTGCCTACGGCGCGGCCAAGGGGGCAGTGATCGGCTACGCCAAGTCCCTGGCGCGCAGCGTGGCCGACCGTGGCATGACCGTCAACTGCCTCGTGCCCCAGGTGGTTCAAGGCGGCATCGCCGAGCACATGACGGCCCGGATGCAGGACCTGCTCGAGGCCATCACCCCCCTGCAGCGCCCTTGCACCTCCGAGGAAGTGGCCAGCGCGGCACTGTTCCTGGCCAGCCCGGGTGCGAGCTTCATCACGGGCAGCTGCCTGAACATCACCGGCGGCCTGATCACCTGGTAGCCACGACAACGACCATGACGAACGCCCCTCCACCCGCACCGCAACCGCCGAACGACACCGCAACCCTGTTCCTGACCAGCAATCCCGCGGGCCCGGCCCTGCGGGACGAACTGGTGCGGCTGGGGCACCCCGTGCTGTCCGGCGAAGCGAGCTGGGGCACGGCCTGCGCCGATGCCCTGGGCGCTGCCGCCCATGCCAACCTCGTCTACTGGGCCCCCTTCCCCGAGCCCGATCCCGAAGACCCGCTGGACAAGCCCAGCGCCGCCCTCGGCCGCGCACTCGGCCCCCTGCTCGATGCCTGCCGCGAGTTCAGCAGGGCCATCGCGCGCAGCGGCAGGCCGGCCAACATCGTCACCATCGTCGACTTCTCCGCGAAGACCGGCTTCGCGGGGCACGCCCGGCATGCGGCCCTCGCGGCGGGCATCGTGGGGTTCTCGAAATGCCTGGCCCTGGAGTTGAGCCGGCACCGCATCCGCGTGAACACGGTCTGCACCGGCCCGATCGAGGGCTGGACCTCGCAGCACGTCCTGGGCGAGGCCATGCGCACCTACCTGCAGTTCCTGTCGCTCGGCCAGCCCGTGCGGCTGGACAGCCTGGCCCGCACGGTCAGCCACCTCCTTCGCGACGACCATGCCCTCACGGGCAGCGTCATCCAGCTCGACAACGGCTGCCTGGTCTGAATCCCATGATCGACGTCGAACACGCCAGCAAGACCTACGGCCACGGACCCACCGCCGTGCACGCCCTGCGGGATGTCTGCCTGTCGGTGGCGGCCGCGGAGACGGTGTTCCTGGGCGGCCCCTCGGGCAGCGGCAAGTCGACCCTGCTGCACCTCATCGGCGGCCTGGACCGCCCCAGCACCGGTGAGATCCGGCTGGACGGCACGCGCCTGTCGGGACTGTCCGACCGCGCCCTCACCGCCTGGCGCGCCCACCACGTCGGGTTCGTCTTCCAGAACTTCCACCTGCTGCCCGTGCTGACGGCCCTCGAGAACGTCGAGTACCCCTTGACGCTCACCTGCCCCACGCGACAGCTGCGCCGCGACCGGGCGGTGGCGGCGCTGGAGGCGGTCGGCCTGGCGGGCTACGCGCAGCACCGCCCGAACCAACTCTCGGGCGGGCAATGCCAGCGGGTCGCGATCGCGCGGGCCCTGGTCACGCGGCCCCAGCTCGTCATCGCCGACGAGCCCACCGCCAACCTGGACGCCGCCAACGGCGAGAAGGTGATCCGGCTCATGTGCGGCCTCGCGGCCGAGCAGGGCAGCACCCTGGTGGTATGCACGCACAACGAGCAGTTGCTGCGCGCGGCCCCGCGGGTCGTGCGCCTGCACGACGGCGCCGTGGCGCGCGACATGCAGGTGGCGGAGGCGGCGACATGCTGACACTGCGGCTGGCCTGGCGCAACATCCTGCGGCACCGCAGGCGCTCCCTCGCGACCGCGCTGTCGGTGTTGACAGGCGTGGCGGCCGTCATCCTGTTCGGCGGCTTCATCGCGGCCAACTACGAGGGCCTGCGCGAGTCCGTCATCCGCAGCCAGTACGGGCACGTGCAGATCTACCGGACGGAGTTCCTGGAGAACCGCTTCCACGCGCCCGAGAAACACCGCCTGGCGGCGGACGAGGCGCAGGCCCTGGACACCCTGCTGGCGCGGCAGGAGGAGGTCGCGGTCACCGCCCGGCGCATCGAGTTCGCCGGCCTGCTGGGCGCGGAGAAGGTCTCGCAGGCCGCGCTGGTGCGCGCGGTGGAGCCCGACAAGGAAGCCCTGATCAGCTCGGCGCTGACCTTGCTCGAGGGCAGCGATCTGCGGGAGGACAACCCTGGCGGCGTGCTCCTGGGCGAAGGCCTGGCGCGCGCCCTGGACGCCACGGTCGGCCAGGAGCTGACACTGCTGGCGACCACGGTCGACGGCGCGATGAACGCGGTGGACGTGCACGTAGCCGGCATCTTCCGCAGCAGCGCCCGGGAGTACGACGACCGCGCCATGATGATGCCGCTGGCCCATGCCCAGTCGCTGCTGGGCACGCGCTCGGTCGACCTGCTGGTGGTGCTGCTGCACGACACGGCCCAGCTGCCAGCCTTCCTGGACCGGCTGCAGGCCCAGGCCCCGACCCTGGGCACGCCGCTGGCCTGGCGCCGCTGGGACCAGCTGACCAACTACCACCAGCAGGTCGTGGACCTCTACGACGGCTTCTTCCTGTTCGTCATGCTGGTGGTCTCGGTGGTCGTGGCCTTCGGCATCGCCAACACCATGATGATCGCCGTGATGGAGCGCACGGCGGAGATCGGCACCCTGCGTGCGCTGGGCACCCAGCGCACCGGCATCGCCGCGCAGTTCCTGGCGGAGGGCCTCCTGCTGTCCTGCCTCGGGGCGCTGGCGGGCGTGGCCCTCGGCGCCGCCCTCGCGCAGGGGATCACACAGCTGGGGTGGATGATGCCGCCCCCACCCGGCTCGGCCAAGGCCTACCCATTGCGGATCGCGCAGGTGCCGGTGGTGTGGGCGGGCAGCGCGGCCGGTGTCGTGCTCGTCGCCCTGGCCGCTGGCGTGCTGCCGGCCTGGCGAGCCGCGCGGCGGGACATCGTGGAGGCCCTGAGACATGTCTGAGGCGAGCACCCCCACCCTTCTTCCTGAGGGCGCCCGCCGGCGCCGCACCGTGAACGCCCGCCTCCTGCAGGGCCTGCTCCTGCTGGCCCGCGCGGGGCTGCCGTTCGGGCCAGCCCTGGCACTGCCCGGGTCCGCATCGGCCGCGGCGGATGCCGCGGCCGATGCCCGGGAGATCCTGCACAAGGCCGACGGCTACCGCAACTTCCGCGGCCGGCCGTTCTCGTTCGACCTGACTCTGCGCAGCGTCGAGCCCGGCGAGCCCGAGCGGACGTTCAGGATGCGCGCGAAGATCCTGGACGCGCACACTTCGCTGATCGTCTATGCGGAGCCCGCCAGCGAGCGCGGCAAGGCCCTGCTGACGGAAGGCGCGAACCTGTGGTTTCACGCGCCGGCCAGCAGCCGCCCCATCCGCATCACGCCGCAGCAGCGGCTGCTGGGCGAGGCCTCCAACGGCGACGTCGCCAGCACCGACTTCTCGGGCGACTACGAGCCGGTGCTTGCCGGCCGGGAGCGGGTCGACGGCGTCTCTACCCACAAGCTCGAACTCACGGCCAAGCCAGGTTCGCTGGCGGCCTACGCCAAGGTCCATCTCTGGGTCGACGCCACCACCGGCGCGCCGGTCAAGGCGGACTTCCTGACAGAGGCGGGCAAGCGCCTGAAGACGGCCTACTACAGGCGCTTCGAGACGCTGGCCGCGGCCGGCAGCAAGCCGCAGCTGGTCGAGGTGGAGATCGTCAACGCGGTGTCGGCGGAGAAGCGCACGCTGATGCAGTACGCCAATTTCTCCCTCGCGCCCTTGCCCGCCTCGGACTTCTCGCCGAGTGCGCTCCAGCGCATCCGCTAGGGCCGGTTCACACGACGGAGGCCAGATGCGTGCCGACATCCTCACCTTCAGCTGCTTCATGCTCCTGGCGCTGCCTGTCCTGGGCGATGAGCCCGAGGCCAGGCTGACGCTGTCCGGCCAGCTCGAAGCCGGGGGACTGCTTCAGCAGCAGCGCTCTGGCACCCTGCTCGATCCCGGCGGGCGGCTGGTCGACCTGCCCGCCGCGCAGGGCCGCACCGCGCTGCGCCTGCGGCCCGCGTGGGCGCAGAGCGACGCGCTCCAGTTCCGCGCGGACGCCTGGCTGAACCTGCACGGTGCCGCCGATCGCCGCGACATGCCCGACCACACGCTCACGGAGGCCCTGCTCGAGGTCCGGCCCACGGGGCGCGACGTTCTGTTCAGTGCCGGCATCGGCACGCCGGCCTGGGGCACGGGCTACGCCTGGAACCCCGCCAACCCGCTGGCCGACACGCGCCACCGGCTCACCGACCAGGCCCTGTCTCACCAGCACCCGGGCGATCCCTTGGGCACGCTGGAATGGGGTGACCCCGACGCCCGCTGGACCGCCTTCGTCAGCCGCGCCAGGCTGGGCGACCCGGCCCTCGGCCCCTGGCAGCCCCGCACCACGCACGGGGGGCTACGCCGGCAATTCGTCGGGGATGGCAGCGACCTGCTGGTGGCCTACACCGCCACGCCCGGCACCTCGACCTGGGGCACCGCGTACGCGGCCTCGGTCGGCCGCCAGCTGGAACTGCATGCGGAAGTGGGCGTGTCACGCCACCGCCCTTCGGCCGAGCCCGCGGCGCTGCCCGGTGCCCCAGCGCTGTACGCGTGGCAACCGGCCCCCCGCCGGCCCGTCACCTGCCAGGCCCTGCTGGGCGGGCACTACACCTTCGAAGACCAGACCCAGGTGCTCTTCGAGTACCTCCACAACGGCGCGGGCTGGTCCGAGCCGGCCTACGCGGCGTTCCTCGACCAGGCCCGCCAGGCCGCGCAAGGGGCGGCCGCCGGCGGCCCGGCGACGGCTGCGCACGAGGGCTTCCTGGTGTCGTCCCATGCCTTCCTGGACCGGCTGCTGAGGCACTACGGCTTCCTTCGGCTGCACCACAAGTCTGGCAACGACACCGAGTTCGGGACCTACCTGCGCTACGGCTTCGACGACGAGAGCTTCCTGCAGGGGGTCTACCTCTCCAGGCGCATGACACCGGAGGCCGTGCTGCGCATGCACTTCGAATACCACGGCGGCGCAAGGAACAGCGAGACCCGGCTGTTCCCGGCGAGCCGACAGGCCGGTGCCGCCATCGTCCTGCATTTCTGACCCTCCCTTCAACCCTCCCGAAAGAAGAGAAAGCCATGCGCCATCCGCGGAACCCACTGATGAACCTGCCACAGGCCCTGGCCTGCCTGACCGTGTCCCTGGGCCTCGCGGGGTGCGCCCGCGATTTCCCCCCGCAGCCCTACGGCCCTGCCGAGCGGGACCACATGGCCCTGCTGGCTGGCGAGAGCGACTTCCACAGCCGCCTGGAGCTGGCGCGGCTGCACGTCGAGCACAACGAGATCGACCAGGCCGACGCCCTGCTGCAGCCGCTGGTGGCACGGGACCCCAGCCATGCCGAGGCGCTGGCCTGGTACGGCGCCAACAACTGCAAGATCGCCGGACGCAAGGGCCCGTGGCTGATGGGCCTCGACAAGATGATGCTCGCCAAGTCCTGCCTGAAGCAGATCCAGCAGGCCCTGGCGATGGCGCCGGACGACTTCACCATCCAGATGATCGCCCTGCATACCGGGGCGTCTGTGAACGCCTTCGGCGGGCTGGACATGGCGCGCGCCGAGATGGACAAGCTCGCGACCCGGGTCGCCCGCCATCCACAGGCCTACCCGCCCACGGCCTTGTTCAGCTACCACTATGCTTGCGCCGCGGTCGAGCGTGCTGCTGGCAACCTGCCGGCGACACGCCAGCATCTCGTCCAGGCCCTGGCCTTCGACGTGAGCCCGGCGCACAAGCAGCAGGCGCAGCGGGAGCTGGACCCGTTGGATTGAACCGAGACATGGACCAGGGTGCCGGACGCGCCGGCCGAGGAACACACCGAATGACGACAGATCCCGCTTTCCCGGCTTCGCTTGACACCTGCCGGGCCTCGTGCCCACGCGGCATGCGCTGGCCCGGGGCAGCCTGCTGTTCCGCCAGGGCGACGCCAGCACGGCGATCTTCAGGCTGGCGTCGGGGCGCCTGCGCCTGGTGCGCGGCACGCCGGACGGCACCACCGTCCCGATGCACACCGTGCGGCCGGGCGAGTGGTTCGCGGAGGCCGCCTTGTTCAGCACCCACTACCACTGCGATGCCCTGGCCCTGGCCGACTGCGAGGTCCTGCGCTATCCCAGGGACGTCCTGACACAGCAACTGGGCGGGCACCCGCAGGCGTTGTGGTCCCTGGCGGGCGAACTGGCGCACCGCGTCCAGGGGCTGCGGACGCGCCTGGAGATCCGGCAGATCCGCTCGGCGCGCCAGCGGGTCCTGGAGTGGCTGCGCCTGCACGGCGATGCCGGTGGCGCCTGGGTGTTCGAGGGCACGCTGAAGGACGTCGCCGAGGACCTGGGCCTCACCCATGAAGCGCTGTACCGCGCGCTGGCCGCGCTGGAGCGTGACGCGCGCATCACCCGGCAGGGACGCGAAATCCGGCTGCTTGCTGTCCGGCAGCCCTGAGCCCCGGGAAGGGAAGGCCTCTTGAGCCCTCCCTTCCCTGCTCTCCTCCCGGCCTGGGTCAGGCCAAGTCCATTTCGGCTTCCGGCACTGGCGTGGCATCGGCGGCCGTGCCGCGCGAGTACTTCGCCTCGGGGCTGTTGCGGCCGTCGTAGACGATGCGGTCTTCATAGTCGGACAGCCACAGGGCCTGCGGGTTGCTGCGGGCGATCACCAGGTCACCCTGGGTGTTGGCCGAGGACGGCGAACGGTGCACCTTCATCACCACCAGTCCCTCGCCGAACACGCCGGCGATGTCCTGCCCGCAGTGCTCCTGCGCCAGCGGCCCCTCGATCACCGAGACCACCTCGAGCTTGCCCCACTCGGTCGACATCGCGAAGCGCGAGCGCGCCGTGTCGGACAGGCCCTTCTGCGCCTCGTTGTGCAGTTGCCAGGCGTGCTCCACCGGCACGGCGAAGGCGCGGTGGCCCTCGATCTCGCGGCACTGGAACAGGTACTTCGGCTTGATGTTGTTGCGGCGCAGCTCCTCCTGCAGGAGGCGCAGGCTCTCGGCGTTGTCGTTCACGCGGGCGATGATCGGCGTCTGGTTCTCCAGGCTCACGAAGTCGAACTGCTGCACCTGCGAGAGCGCCTCGCGCACCGGGTCCAGCCACTTGTAGTAGCCCTGCGGCGTGATGACGTAGGCCCCCTTGGCGTCGCGCTCGAGCATCTCGTCGGGGTGCGTGAAGTGGACCACGATGTTGACGTGCACGTCGGGAAAGTTCTCGTGGAAGTACCTCAGCATGGTGTTGAAGTTGGCGTCGAAGCGCTGAGGGCGGAACGCCATCTCCTTGGTCCCCAGCCGCACCAGGTGCACGCCGGCCTCGGCCGCCGCCGCCATGTATTTGTAGAGGTTCTTGTTCGACAGCACCATCGGGTCGCCGCCTGACAGGAGCACCTCGCGGATCGGATAGCGCTTCTCGCCAGTCGCAGGGTCCAAACCCTTGTGGGCGGCCAGGTTCGCGTTGTACTCGAGGATGTAGGCCTTGAGCTCCTCGGCCTTGATCAGCCCCTTGCCGGTGGAGCCGTTGAAGATGTCCAGCCGATAGCAGTACCGGCAGTGGGCCGAGCAGGCCAGCGCCGCGTAGCCCAGCACGATCTCGTCGTACTTGTGCAGGATCTTGCCCTTCAGGGACTCGGGGCTGTAGCGGATCTGGTTGGAGGGATCCTTCTCGCCGCTCATGTCCTCGGCCTCGGCCAGGATCGGCACCACCAGCGCCTCCAGCGGCTTGCTCGGGGGCATGGCGGGCAGGACCACATTCCCCTCGGCGTCGCGGTACTCGTCGCCCTTGACCAGGGCCATGTAGTAGGGGTTGATGCCGAACATCATGCGCTGGTCCACGCCCTGGTCGCGCATGATCTGGATCTGCTGCGCGGGGTAGAACGTCTCGAGCAGGGGAATCACGTTCTTGCTGTTGAACCGGCCGCGCGCCGCCTTGATGTCCTGCAGCGGGGTGTCGGGCAAGTCTTCCATCGATTCGATCATCGTCGTCGTCATTGAACTGGTCTCCGTCGATTGGGATTGAGATTGATTAGGAGGAAAAGCTGGAAGCCCACTGGGTGAGCTTGTCGGTACCACGCAAGGTCTTGGCGAAGACCGCCCGCAGCGCGTTGTCGTCCAGCGCGTTGTGCAGGCCGATCTCGCGCGAGGCCTTCAAGGCCTCGGCCCCGTCGAACTCCACGTACGCCAGGCGGGCGCACAGGTGCTCGGGGGCCATGCCGAAGGCGTCGCCCGGCAGCAGGGCCACGCCGGTGTCGGCCAGCAGGCGTTCGCACAACGCGGCGGAAGTGCGGATGCCGGCCCGCCGCAGGCCTTCGGCCTGGTTCGAGAAATCCGGGAACAGGTAGAAGCCGCCGGTGGGCGCATGCACACGCACGCCGGCCTTGTCGAGCTGCTGCGCCACCCAGCCGCCGATGCGCGCCAGCAGGCGGCGTTGGTGGGCCAGGTAGGCCTGGGTCTCCTCATTCCACTGGTAGGCCTCGCAGGCCGCCATCTGCACCGGCAGGCTGGCGCAGGAATAGGTCTCCGAGGCGATGCCAAGCAGGGTGTCCTGGAACTCGCCCTTCAGCGCCTGCGGCAGCAGGGCCGTGCCGAGCCGCCAGCCGCCCGCGCCGCACCACTTCGACAGACCGCCTGTGACGATGGTGCCCTCCGGGTAGTGGCGCGCCAGGGAGACGTGCTGGCCGGTGTGGTCAAGCAGGCCGTAGATCTCGTCCGAGACCACCAGCACCTGGTGGCGGCGGAACACCTGGGTGAGCGCCTGCAGCTCCTCGCTGGTGTAGCTCAGGCCGTCCGGGTTGCCGGGGTAGTTGAGGATCAGCACCGAGGGCACGGCCGGGTCGGCCTTGGTGCGCAGCGCGCGCTCCAGCGACTCGGCGGTGACGCGCCAGTGCTGCGCGAAGTCGGTCGCCACCTTGATCGGCGCATGGCCCAGCAGGCGCGCCTGCGGTGCGTACGAGACCCAGGCCGGCGCCGGCATCAGCACGTCGGCGCGCGTGAAGGCCGCCATCACGGCGTAGATGAGGATCTTGGAGCCCGGGGCGATGAGCACCTGATCGGCCTTCGTGTCGATGTGGTCCACCGCGCGGTGGAACTCGGCCACCCGCTCGCGCAAGGCCGGCAGGCCCTGCACCGCGGTGTAGTCCTTGGCCGCCGCGTGCCGGCGCAAGGCCTCGACGGCGGCACCCAGCGGGGGAAATGGCGATTGGCCGAAACCGAACTTGAAGACTTCCTGGCCACTGCCCTCCAGGTTGCGGGACTGCTCGTTCAACAACAAGGTCTGCGATTTCTCGACCGACCGCAGGAATGCGTGCCACATGGGTTGAAGGTCCTCTTTGTTGGATGTTGCGGGTCAACGCGAGGGCCTGTCCCGGCAGGCGGCGGCCTCGCTGCGTGGGGCGCAGTTTAATGTCATGTTTTGTTATTCGTTCACTTTAATTATTCAGTATTTCTTATGTATTGGACATGCCGGGGCAAGTGGTGAGTGGCGGGGGGTTGGCGGGCATGCTCCGCGCGCCCCTTCCCCCCATGAGGAAAAGGGTCAGCGTCCTGCCGCAGGGCGGTGGAGGCGTGGCCGGTCAGGCTGGCAGGCCGCGCACCTCGTGCACCATGCGGCGCAGGGCCGCCAGGTCGAGGATGACCAGGTCGTGCTGGTGGCGCCGCACCAGGTGGCTGCGCGCCAGTTCGTTGAGCTCGCGGGTGACGGCTTCGCGGTGGGTGCTGATGCGGTTGGCGATGTCGACGTGGGTGGGGGCGGGGGAGATCACCACGCGGTTCGAGCCGTCATCGCGCTCCGCGGCCAGGCGCAGCAGCTCGGCATGGATGCGGTGGCGCACGGCCAGTGTGCTGAAGTCGAACACCCGCTCGGTGAGGCGCCGCACCTGCCCCGACAGGCGCCTGAAGATGGCCATCGCCATCTCCTGCCGGGCGTGGGCCAGTGACAGGAAGTCCGAAGCCGGCAGTGAGGCCAGCAGGGATTCGGTCTTGGCCACCGCCGTGGCAGAGCGGCGCCGCTTGTCGATCGCGGCCAGCTCGCCGAACATCTCGCCCGGCCCCAGGTCGCCCAGGATCACCTCCTGGCCGGTCGCCGAGTAGTAGGTCAGCCGCACCGTGCCTTCGACCACGAAGAAGATGTCGTCCGAAGGGTCGAGGTAGCGCACGATGACCGCCTGGGCCGCGTAGCGGCGCCAGCGGCACTTGGCCGAGATGGCCGCCAGATCGGCCGACGAGAAATGCTGGAACTCGCGGATCACCGACAGCGCGGCGCTGCCTGGTTGAACCGCGCAAGCGCGCCTGAGCATGCAGTTTCCTCCTGTGCGCGGGGACTCTCCCGGGTGAGACGGACACGACGACAGCACAACCCGACAACCACGACGGCACGACCAGCCCAACACACCCTGCGGCAACGGCGGCGCCGCCCCGCCTGGCAGGCCACCGCGTCCGCATCTTCGGCGTCCGGTGCCCTTCAGGCTGTGAGTTTTCCCACAGCCGGCGCGAGGGGGGCTTCCTATGCTTGCCCTGCAAGGGGGCGGGTGCATGGCGCATCCAGACCTTCTCATCAACCGGCTCGAAGCACAAGCCCAAGTCCTTCCTGCGATCCCTCCATTGAAAGGTGCCCATCATGACCACGCAAATCGCCGAACGTGCCGTCCCCAAGCCGGCCCCCTCCAACGCCCACCCCGCCCACGCCTTCCCTGGCAAGAGCACCCATGCCGCCCAGGCCGCGGCCACGGTGGCGGGCAGCCTGTCGACCTCCAACTCTCCGCTGTGCACCGACGCCCACGCCCAGGCTGAGCTGGGCATGGCCCTGCTGCAGGCGGGCAGCCACGCGGCCGCGGCGGAAGTCTTCCGCCAGGCCATCGCCCTGCGGCCCGACTGGCTGGAGATGCACGCCATGCTGGCGATCGCCCTGCAATCCGGCGGGCGCGCCGAGGAGGCGGTGGACGCCTACCGCCAGGCGGTGGCCCTCAACCCGGACGACGCCCAGTCGCAGTCGAACCTGGGCGTGCTGCTGCAGACCCTGGGCCGCACGGACGAGGCGGTGGCTGCGCTGCGCCGCGCCATCGCCGTGCAGCCGCGCTTCGCCGAGGCGCACGCGAACCTGGGTGTGACCCTGCGCGCGCAAGGGGATCTGGACGGCGCGGTGCAGGCCCTGCAGCAGGCTGTGGCCCTGCAGCCCAACTACGCCGAGGCGCATGCCAACCTGGGCAGCTGCTACCAGGCCCAGGGCCGCTGGGAGGAAGCCGCCACCAGCCTGCGCGTGGCCACCATCCTGCGGCCGAACTACGCCGACGCCTTCCACAACCTGGCGGTGGTGATGGTGCAGCTGCGCCGCCCCGCGGAAGCCGCCGAGGCCAGCCGCTCGGCCATCAGCCTGGGCGTGGAGACCGCCGACGTCTACCTGGTGATGGGCGTGGCCCTGCAGGAGCTGGGGCAGCAGGAGGAAGCCACCGCCGCCTACCGCCGCGCCATCGACATCGACCCGCGCTCGGCCGACGCCTACTCCAACCTCGGCGTGGTCCTGCTCGAGCAGAACCAGTGCGAGGCGGCGGAAGGCGCGTTCCGCAAGGCCATCGCCCTGCTGCCCGACCACCCCCATGCCTGCGCCAACCTGAGCATCGCCCTGCACGAGCAGGGCAAGGACACCGAGGCCGCCGAGTGCTTCGAGCGGGCGGTGCAGATCTCGCCGCAGGACGCCGACATCTACTCGAACTTCGCCATGGTGCGCATCCACCAGGCGCGCTTCGACGAGGCGCTGCAGCTGCTGGCGCGCGCCGCCGCCCTCAACCAGGACCACGGCCGAGCGCTGGCCGAGCCGCGCCAGGTACCGCTGCACCGCATCCGCCACGACCGCGAGCAGCTGCAGTGGCTGAAGGAGCGCCAGCGCCTGGCGCCCGAGTTCGAGGCCTACGCCGCGGCGGTCGAGGCGCTGGACCGCCGCCTCGTGACCGACCCGGCCGACACCACACGCAGCGTGACGCTGTCGGGCGAAGAGCTGGCGCAGATCGCCTCTTCCTACAACCGCCTGGTGCACCTGCCGGCGCACGCCGAAATCGACCGGCCCTACCTCAACCCCGACCTGGACGTGGCGCGCATCGAGCACGACTACCTGGCCTCCCGGCCCGAGGTGGTGTGGATCGACGACTTCCTGGCGCCCGCCACGCTGGAAGCGATCCGCAACTTCTGCCTGGAAGCCACCGTGTGGAAGAAGGAGTACCCGAACGGCTACCTCGGCGCCACGCTCAAGGACGGCTTCGCCTCGCCCCTGCTGCTGCAGATCGCCGAGGAGCTGCGCACCATGTTCCCCGCCATCTTCGGCAAGCACCTGCTGGAGCAGGCCTGGGCCTTCAAGTACGACAGCACCATGAAAGGCATCAACGTGCACGCGGACTTCGCGGCGGTCAACATCAACTTCTGGATCACGCCCGACGCGGCCTGCCGCAACCCCGACAACGGCGGCCTGATCGTGTGGGACCAGGCGGCGCCGCGCGAGTGGAGCTTCCAGAAGTACAACGGCGACGAGGCCCAGATCCGGCGCTTCCTGAGCCAGTCGGGCGCCAAGGCGATCCGCATCCCCTACCGCGCCAACCGCTGCGTGCTGTTCAACTCCACCCTGTTCCACGAGACCGACCGGTTCGAGTTCAACGACGCCTACCCGGACCGCCGTATCAACGTGACCCTGCTCTACGGCAAGGGCCTGAAGATGCGTTGAGCCGGTGATGAAGGAAGTACGCCACCGCTGCGGCCCCCACCCCAACCCTCCCCCAGGGGGGGAGGGCGTAGAGGCCCCTTCCCCCCCTGGGAGAAGGCTGGGATGGGGGCGCAGCGGTGGCGCACTGCCCACCCGGCTTGCCCTGGGACTGGCCGCCCTGGTGCTGGCCGTCCCGCTCCCCTGCGCTGCGGCGGGCGAAGGCACGCCCGCCCCCGTGCGCTCCCTGCTGGAGATGCGGCAGGCCGGCGTCGTGATGCAGAAGTTCGACCTGAGCTGCGGAGCGGCAGCGCTCACCACGCTGCTCAACGCGCAGCACGGCGAACACCTGAGCGAGCGCGAGGTGGCGGCAGGCCTGATGCGGCGGGCCGACTACGTCGAGGATCCGATGCTGGTGCGCCGCCGCGAGGGCTTCTCGCTGCTCGACCTGAAGCGCTACGTGGAAGGCCGGGGCTACGCGGGCGTGGGGTATGGGGGCCTCGCGTGGGAGGACCTGCCGGGCCTGGCGCCGGTCATGGTGCCGATCAACCTCGGCGGCTACAACCACTTCGTGATCTTTCGCGGCGTGCTGGGCGGCCAGGCCCTGCTGGCCGACCCGGCCTGGGGAAACCGGCGCCTGCCGATCGACACCTTCCGCACCGCCTGGGTCGACTACCCCGGGCTCGGCCGGGTGGGATTCGTGGTGCAGCGGGGTCCGTCCCCAGGCACGTCGCCTGCCCGGCTGCCTTCCCCAACGCCTCCCTCCGCGGACACCCCTGCGCCCGCCGACCCGCCATGACCGCCTCTCCTGCACCCTCCCTTCGCCTGGCTGCCGCGATGGCGCTGCTGTCGCTGAGCCCCCCGTCCCCCGCCGCCCCGGCCACGCGGGCCCGCGACCCCGCCATGCAGACCTTGATGAAGCAGCTCGAGGCCCGCGACGCGCTCATCCGCGACCTGCAGCAGCGTGTCACGCAGCTGGAGCAGCGGGTACAAGCGCCGGTCCCTGCGGCGTCCGCGGCCGCCTCGCAGCCAGCCCCGTCAGCCCCTCCCGAGCCCGCCACGGTGCATGCACCGGCCCCGGCGCCGAGCCCGGGCACCCTGGTGGTCGACGAGGCCGCCGCGGAGCGCGCCCTGGAGCGCTCACTGACGCAGAGCGGCGCCTTGTTGCTGCCGCCACGCGTGGCCGAGTTGCAATGGAATGCCAGCTTCGCGCGCACGGAGCACAGCACGCCGATCCTCGTCTCGGTGGACAACCAGGCGGCGGTGGGCAGTGTCGTGTCGCGGCGCCACGACCTGCTCGGCAGCGTCTCGGCGCGCTTCGGGCTGCCGCACGACATGCAGCTCGAGCTGAGCCAGCCCTACCGGCGCACCAGCCAGGCGGCCGTCGAGCCCGTGAGCCTCACCCAGTCGGTGGAGACGCGGCAGCATGTCTCGGGCGCCGAGGACTTCACGCTCGGTCTGGCGGCCACGCTGCACCGCGAACGCGGCCCCTGGCCTGATGTCATCGGGCGTGTGTCCTGGAACACCGGCAGCGGCGACCGTGCGCTGGGCGAGCGCTTTCCCGCGCTGCGCGGCGGGCTCACGCTGCTCAAGCGGCAGGACCCACTCGTCTTCACCGGCAACGCCTACGTGGAGTCGGCGCGCGAGCGCAACGGCATCCAGCCGGGCCGCCAGGTGGGCCTGTCGCTGGCCGCGTTGCTGGCCGCCAGCCCACAGACCTCGCTGAGCGTGGGGCTGGACCAGGTCTTCGCGCAAAAGACGCGCGTCGAGGGCCTGAAGCTGCCGGGCAGCGCGCAGCTCAGCAGCATGCTCACCCTGGGCAGCACCACCAGCCTGGGCAAGCGCGCCCTGGTGTCGGTGAGCCTGGGGGTGGGCCTGAGCCGCGACGCGCCCAACTACACGCTGGGCGTGGCCGTGCCGATCCGCTTCGACTTCCTTCAGTGACCCTGCCTGTGGCGATTGCCACAGACCCTGCTGGCATGAAGGCGAAAACTCCAGGCGTGGGTTCGGGATGGCGGGCGTTCTTCGCATCCCCTTCTCCCCTTCTCCCACGCGCTGTAACGACGCTTCATTTTTTTCTTTCACCATTCTTGATCGAGGAGCATTGACATGAAGACCATCATCATCCCCACCCTGGTCCTGGGCGCCCTGACATCCGCCGCACACGCGGCCCCCGTGGCCCTGAACGAGGCCCACCTGGACCGCATCACCGCTGGCAGCAGCGTGACATTCGGCGCCACCACCTTCGCAGCCACCACCGTGAAGGCCACCACCCTGGCCGCCACGACCGTGCGCGCCACCACCCTGGGCGCGACCACGCTGGGTGCCACGACACTGGCCGCCACCACCGTGCGCGCCACGACGCTGGGTGCCACCACGCTGGGTGCGACAACCCTGGCCGCCACGACCGTCGGCGCCACCACGCTGGGCGCAACGACCCTGGGGGCGACGACCCTGGCAGCCACCACGGTGGGTGCGACGACGCTCGGCGCCACGACGCTCGGCGCGACGACCCTGGGTGCCACCACCGTGGGCGCCACCACCCTCGGGGCCACGACCCTGGGCGGGATCGTCATCCTGAAGTAAGAGCCCTGGGCCCTGCCCCGCAACGGCCTGGGCTCCCGGGACTGGCGGGGCGGCGGCATCCGGAAGAAGGGAGGCGCATCAGCGCGGCGGGGAGGGGGGCAAACCCCTGGAGAGGTCGCCTGATGCGGTGCACAATGGCGTGTTTCCATACTTCCGAGGGGCTTGACATGCGTCGTGTCGTATTCAACCAAAAGGGCGGGGTCGGGAAATCAACCATCACGTGCAACCTGGCGGCGATCGCGGCGCACCACGGCAAGCGCACCCTGGTGGTCGACCTGGACCGGCAAGGCAATTCCACCCGCTACCTGCTCGGCGAGGCCGCCGACGAGGCGGGCCCGGGGGTGGCCGACTTCTTCGAGACCACGCTGACCTTCACCTTGCGTGCGCCGAGTCCCCTGGAATACATCGTCGAGTCGCCCTGGGAGAACCTGCATGTGATGCCGGCCAGCGCCGCGCTCGACGAGCTGCACAGCAAGCTCGAGAGCCGTCACAAGATCTACAAGCTGCGCGACGCCCTGAGCGAGCTGGACGGCGAGTACGACCAGATCTGGATCGACACCCCGCCGGCCCTGAACTTCTACACACGCTCTGCGCTCATCGCGGCCCAGGGCTGCCTGATCCCCTTCGACTGCGACGACTTTTCGCGCCGTGCGCTGTACGGCCTGCTGGAGAGCTTCACCGAGATCCGGGCCGACCACAACCCTGACCTGGCGATCGAGGGCATCGTGGTCAACCAGTTCCAACCCCGCGCCGCCCTGCCCCAGCGCACCGTGCAGGAGCTGATCGACGAAGGCCTGGTGGTGCGCGAGCCGTACCTGAGCGCCAGCGTGAAGATGAAGGAGTCGCACGAGCTGTCGCGGCCCATGATCCACCTGGACGCACGGCACAAGCTGACGCAGGAGTTCGTGGCCCTGTACGAGTCGCTGGCCACCCGCAAGGGGCGTGCACGCTAGGTCAGGCTGTACGCATGAAACCTGTGGGTGAGTGAAACCGAAACCTGTTGGGGCATGAACCGAGGCCTGTAGGCGCATGAAACCGAGACCTGTGGGTGCATGAAACTGAGGCCTGTGGGTGCATGAAACTGAGGCCTGTGGGTGCATGAAACCCGTTCGTCCTGAGGTATCGAAGGATGCGAAGGCAGCGAACTCGTTGACTGCGCATCCTTCGATACCTCAGGACGAACGGAGGACCCCCATGCGCTCCTTGAACCTCAGGACGAACGGAGGACCTCCATGCGTTCCTTGAACCTCAGGACGAACGGAGGACCTCCATGCGCTCCTTGAACCTCAGGACGAACGGAGGACCTCCATGCGTCCCCTGGAGGAAGGGCTTCCTGCCTGAGGAGGCCGGCTCGGCCCAGGCCCCCTACTCCTTCAACACCATGTCGATGCACATCACCGCGGCCATGATCAGGATGCGCACGCTGGCGTCGGCGGGCACCTCGTCACTGATGGTGAGCATGTAGTTGTCGGCGGTGGTGAACAGCTCCTTGCCCAGGCCGGCCCACTTCTTGGACACGCAGGCGAGTTCGCGTTCGCCCTGGATGAACTTGAATTCCCAGCTGGTCCACTTGCCCTTGAGCTGGCACACCACGCGCCCCTGGGTGTCGAGCACGTCGAACTTGCCGCCGATCGAGAACAGCCTCTGCTTGAACGAGCCCACCAGCTGCTCGTTCTCGTCGCGCACTTCGACGGTGGAGCGCAGCAGCGAGATGCCGCGCTTGACGAACAGCACCTTGTGCCCCTCCGGCGTGCTCAGCTCCACATGGAAGGGCGTCATGCGCTTGTAGTCGGTGAAGCGGAACAGCTTGGTCAGCAGGCCGATGCGCGGCTCGCGGCATTCGATGATCTTCTGGTTCGTGGCCGGGTCGAAGATGTCGTAGTTGTTCGATGCCTTGAACATGCCGACATGTTCCTTGACGAAGAAGAGGTTCTGGCGAAGCACGGGGTGCATGGGCGTTTCTCCGGACGCAATGAAGTGAAATAAAAAAGCAGGGAAAGGAAAACCGGTGAGGGCGGAGGCTACCTCAGCCGCTTGCCGCCAAGCGACGCGCTTGTGAGCAAACGTTCACACGCCGCGCACCTCAAGGAGGGTCCCCCACGAAATTCGAGCTTTCCGTGCCTTTTCCCTAAGGTCCTGGACAGAGCCTCCGATGAAGCTGGTTCCGTCAAGCCAATACCTCTCCAGGACATGCAATGAGACAAGTCACCGAGCAGACCAGGCAGCGGGAAGTTACTCAGCGTGAAGTGCCGCTCCCCCCGGGGGCCACCTTGATGTCGAGCACCGCACCGGACAGCCGCATCCGCTACGCCAACGACGCCTTCGTCGCCATCAGCGGCTACAGCCGGGAAGAACTCCAGGGCCAGCCCCACAACATCGTCCGGCACCCGGACATGCCCAAGAGCGCCTTTGCCGACATGTGGCAAACGCTCAAGGCAGGCGAGCCCTGGTCGGCGCTGGTGAAAAACCGCCGCAAGAACGGCGACCACTATTGGGTGCGCGCCAACGTGATGCCGGTGGTCCGCGATGGCGACACCGTGGGCTACCTCTCGGTTCGAACCGCAGCCTCCCGCGAAGAGATCGACACCACGGAGACGCTGTACAAGGACCTGCGCGAAGGCCGCACGCGCGGCCGCCGCCTCCACAAGGGCCTGCTGCTGCAAGGTGCCTCCTGGCGTCCCCGCAACTGGTTGCGCACCGCCAGCACCCGCGCGCGGATCCGTACCCTGACGGGGCTGGTCTGGGTGCTGTGGCTGTCACTGTGCTTCGGCATGGGCCTGGAGGGCACGGCACTGCTGGTGGGCACCGCGGGCAGCACCCTCCTGATCGGCGCGCTGGCGGCCGCGCTGGAAATGCAGATCACACGCCCTCTCGAGATGCTGCGCAAGGAAGCGCTGGCCGTGGCCACCGGCGCGCAGACTTGCTCGGTCAGGATGGACCGTGTCGATGAGATCGGCCTCACGCTGCGGGCGGTCAACCAGGTGGGCCTGATGTTCCACTGGCTCATCAACGACACCGCCCAGCAGGCAGAGTCCGTCATGACCGCTTCGAGCGAGATTGCCCAGGGCAACGCCGACCTGAGCGCGAGAACGGAGCAGGCCGCGTCCAACGTCCAGGAGACCTCCTCCTCGATGCAGCAGATGACTCACACGGTGCGTCAGAACGCCGACTCCGCCGGGGCCGCCGCGGAACTGGCGGAAGAGGCCAACGCAGCCATGAGCGACGGAAGCGCCAGGATCACCAGCGTCAACGAGACGATGTCCCAGATCGCGGGCAGCTCGTCGCGCATCTCGCAGATCATCAGCGTCATCGATGGCATCGCCTTCCAGACGAACATCCTGGCCCTGAACGCGGCGGTGGAAGCGGCACGGGCGGGCGAGCAAGGGCGCGGATTCGCCGTCGTGGCGGGCGAGGTCCGCAACCTGGCCGGCCGCAGCGCGGAAGCCGCCCGCGAGATCAAGAAACTGATCAACGACAGCGTGGAACGCGTGCAGCAAGGGTGCAGGGAAGTCGACGATGCCAGCCACTGCATCCAGGCGATGCGTGACCAGGTCGACCGCGTGCGTCAACTCATCAGCGAGATCAACACCGCCACGCACGAGCAGAGCGACGGCATCGTGCAGGTGAGCAAGGCCATCGCGCACCTGGATGAGCTCACGCAGCAGAACGCCGCCCTGGTGGAACAAAGTGCGGCCGCCTCCGCAAGCCTGAGTGAGCAGGCCAGGCGCCTGGCCAGCGCGATCGACGTGTTTCGCTGACCCCCCAGGGGCTACGCGCCTGGCAGCATCACCCCTTGAGCCGCTCCCGCACCCGCACCGCCACCTCGGCCGCGAACCGGGCCACCGCCTGCGACACCGCCGGCGCCACCCCCTGCGGTCCGGGCTCGGCCATGTCGAGCCGCAGCAGGCTGCGCTCGCGCAGCAAGACCCGCTCGCGGGCATCCAGCAGCGCCCAGGCCGCCTGCAGCGCCACCTGCGTCCCAGGTCCCAGATGGAGGTGCTCCACGTCCACCCGCAACACCAGGCGCACGGCACCCGCCTCCAGGCCGCCCACGCTGGCCGCGTCGCCGGCGCGCACCCAGGCCTGGGGCAGCTCCGCCTGCAGGTCACCGACCAGGGCCCGGGTGAGCTGGTCGGGCAGCGGGGAGACCCAGCGCTGGTCATCCAGCACACGCACCTGCGTGGCGCCCTGGCGCATCACGAACTGCGGGCGGTCCAGCGCCTCCGGCACCCGCACGGCATCCACCACCAGCTCGCCGCGCACCGGCTGCGCGGCCGGCACCGGGGCCGCGCCGGTGAGCTGGTGGTAGCGCGTGGGCACCGCCTGCGAGGCGCAGCCGCTTCCCAGCAGCAACGCTGGCACGGACAGGCCCAGGCCCAGCAGGCGGCGGCGGCTGGGCCCGGGTCCGCAGGTCTTCGTCGTTGTCGTCGTCTTCGTCATGGCTGGCGGGTCTCCGGGGAGGCGGGCGCGGGATCAGGCTCGGCAGACGTGTCCTCCTTCTTCTTGCCGAACAACAGGGCGTCGGGCTGGCGCTCCAGCAGCTCGGTGAGCGCCGCCAGCGAGCGCGCCGAGCGGCCGATCTGGCGCAGCGAGTCGCGCAGGTCGCGCTGCAGCGAGGAGTCACTCGACAGCACGCCATTGGCCGTCTCCAGCGTGCTGCGGGCCTCGCGCAGGGTGGCGCTGGCCTCGGGCGCCAGCTCGGCGTCCAGGCGCTTGACCAGGCGGTCGGTGCTGGCCAGGGCGGTGTCCAGCCGGACCAGGGCCTGCGACACCTGCCGCGCCAGCTGGTCCACGGGAATGCGGTCGATCCGCCTGGCCACCCGGCCCACCGTCTCCTGGATCTCGGTCATGCCGCCAGGGATAGTGGGCAGCAGGGGCGGGTCGTTGCGCCAGTCCACCGCCGCCTTCGGGGCGTCGGGGAAGAAGTCGAGCGCGATGTAGAGCTGGCCCGTCAGCAGGTTGCCCGAGCGCAGCTGGCCGCGCATGCCACTGGCGAACAGGCGGTCGACCAGCGCGTGCTCCTGCGCGCTGTCCTCCTCCTTCGGGACGGGCTCGCCCGGGTGCAGCCGGGAGCGCAGCCGGTTCGGGTAGATGCTGACCTGCACGGGGAAGCGCAGCGGCTGGCCGGTCTCGCCGTACTCCACGTCGAGAGACTTGACCTCGCCGATCACGATGCCGCGCATGTCCACCGGTGAGCCCGGCGCCAGCCCGCGCAGCGACTCGGAAAAATACATCACGTAGGTGCGCACGTTGTCGTCCGCCGGGCGCATGGCGCTCTCGCGGTCGTCGAACAGGGTGAAGGTGGCGCCGTTCCTGGCCGGGGCGGAGGGCGCCAGCTGGTCGGGCTGCTCCTGGAAGGCCAGGCCGCCCTCCATCACCGAGGCCAGCGATTCGGTCGACAGCTTGAAGCCGCTGGTGTCGAAGGACATGTCGATGCCGCTGGCATGCCAGAAGCGCGTGCTGGTCGTCACGTAGCGGTCGTGCGGCGCGTCGACGAAGATGCGCACGGTCACGCCCTGCCCGTCCGGGTTGAGCATGTACTGGGTGACGTGACCCACCTTGACGTGGCGGAAGAACACCGGCGAGCCGAAGTCCAGCGAACCCATCTGCTCGCCCTTGAGCACGAACTCGCTGCCGGCCGAGTCGGCCAGCACCACCGGTGGCGTCTCCAGGCCGACGAAGTCGCGCACCATGCTCGGCGAGGAACCGATGTCGATGCCGATGTAGGGCCCCGACAGCAGGGTGCCCAGGCCTGTCACCGAGCCGCCCGACACGCGCGGGCGCACCACGAAAAAGCGGGTGTCGCTAGCAAGCATGTCGGCCGCGTCCTTGATCAGCTCGGCAGTCACAAGCACCTGCTTGCGGTCGGCCGACAGGGAGATGGCCTTGACCTCCCCCACGTCCACGTCCTTGTAGCGGATCTTGGTCTTGCCCGCCTCGAGGCCGTCGGCGGACTTGAAGCGCACCGTGATCACCGGCCCGCGGTCCAGCACGCTCTGCAGCACCAGCCAGGCCCCGATCAGCACCGCCAGTAGCGGCAGCACCCAGACCAGGCCCGGCCAGCGCCAGCGCCGGTGGTGCACGCGCATCACCGGCACGGGGGCCGGGGGCGGCGGCTTGCTGCCCCGGGCGGTGTCTTCCTCTTCACTCATGCTCGTTGACTCCATCCATCGCGTCCCAGATGAGACGCGGATCGAAACTGTGCGAGGCCAGCATCGTCAGCACCACCACCGCGGCGAACGCCAGCGCCCCCGGCCCCGGCAGGACCGAGGCCACCGTGCGGAACTGCACCAGGCCCACCAGGATGGTGATGACGAAGATGTCCAGCATCGACCAGCGGCCGATCGCCTCGATCAGCCGGTACAGCCGGGTGCGCTGCAGCGGGGCCCAGCGCACCCGCAGCGCGGCCGTGACGACCAGCAGCGCCAGCGCCAGCAGCTTGAGCATCGGCACCACGATGCTGGCCACGAAGACCACCAGCGCCAGCGGCCAGGAGCCGGTGTGCAGCAGGGTCAGCACGCCGCTCATGATGGTGTCGTCCTGGGCGCCGAAGATGCTTTCGGTGTGCATCACCGGCAGCAGGTTGGCGGGGATGTAGAGCACCGCCGCCGCCAGCATCAGGGCCGTGGTGCGCGACAGGCTGTCGGGGCGGCGCGCATGCACCGCACTGCCGCAGCGCTCGCAGGGCGCTGCAGGGGCGCCGGCCGCCGGCAGGCGGCACACCGCGCCGCAGACGTGGCAGCGCGTCAGTCCCAGGCGCAGGCCCGTGAGGCGCGGCGGGTGCGCAGGCTGCGCGGCCGCCGGCCCGGGCCCCGTGTCGCCTTCGTCGTCGGGCTCGGGCTCGAAATCCGACTCCTCGGGGTGGTCGGGGTGATGCTGATGCGTCTGGGTCTCCGGCTTCATCACCCGCCATTCTGATCTCGTCCGCCGGGCGCCCCGCCTTGGGACCGGCTCCACAGCCACACCGTGCGCGCATCGACCCGCCCGTTCAGGGCTGCGGTGATGAAGATCAGCGCCACGCATGCCCAGAACGCGGGCCCGAGCACGATGTCGGCCAGGTGGCGCACCTTGACCAGGGAAACCAGCAGGCCGAGCAGGAACACCTCGCCCATGCTCCAGGGCTGCAGCTGGTGCAGCCAGCGCAACGGCCCCTGCAGCGCCGGCCAGCCACGGCGCGCATGCAGCCGCCACAGCACGAGCGCGTGCAGGCCGACCTGGACCGCCGGGGCCAGCACCGTGGTCAGCAGCACCAGCAGCGCCACGAGGTGCATGCCCCGGTCCCACATCTCGAGCGCGGCGCCGGCCAGGGTGGTCTCGCGCCGCGCCCCCTGGAACTTCAGCGCCAGCAGGGGGAAGGCATTGAGCACCAGCACCGCGACACAGCCGGTCAGGGCCAGCGCCAGGTGGGCCTGCGCGCTGTCCGGCGGCGGCGCGCTCAGGGGCGCCCGGCAGCGCGGGCAGCGCCCCACCTGGCCGGGGGCGATCGCGCGTTCCTCGCACACGAGGTCGCACTCGTGGCAGAGGGTCTGGCAGGCCGGCAGGGACGTCATGCCGCCGCGTCGCCCACAGCGACTGTGCCGGGGGTCACGATGCCGGGCACAGGCCCATCACCTTGTCCTGCAGGGCGCAGTCTGGCACCCGCTTGCGCGCCGCCGGGGCCGGGGCCTGGGCCTGGGCCGCGGTGGCGGTAGGAGCCCGGGCGGCGCAGCGGTTCATCTCCTGCGCGGTCGGGGCGTAGTAGCTCCAGCCCGCGCTCAGTGGCGGCAGGTTGAGGCTCACCTCGCGCCACTTGGGATGCCCACTGCTTTGCAGGGCGGGCAGCTTGTCGCACATCGCCCGGGCAAAGCGCGTGAGGACGGTGCGGGTCTGTGCCAGCTCGTAGTCGTAGGTGACCAGCATGGTCTTGACCGACAGCGAGGGCAGGTCCTCGGTGAGCCAGTTCGGGTAGCTGCTGGCCTTGATCGTGCTCAGCGAGTAGCCTGCCAGCGACGCCGCCGTGGCCGAGGTCTGGTCCACCTTCAGCAGCTTGAAGTACTTCTCGACGCCGGCTTCCATGCCGTTGAACAGCGCGGCCGGCTGGCCGGCGATCACCACCACCACGTCCACCGTCTTGTCGCGCACCAGCTGGATCAGCGCTTCCTCGTTGCTCATGGTGCGCACGAGGTCGTCGTCCATGGGCATGTTGAACAGGGCCCGGTAGATCGAGGCCGAGGTCATGGCCGTGCCGCTGCCGATCGGGCCGATGTTGATGCGCTGCTCGCGGATCTCGCTGACGGACTGCAGGGGCGAGTCGGCCCGCACCACGAAATAGATCTCCTCGTTGTACAGCGGCAGCACGACGCGCAGCGGCTTGATGATGCGGCCCGCCTCGGCGTTGCCCCGGGCAGCCATGGTCTGGTAGGCGTGGTACACATCGGACTGCACCAGGGCCAGCTTGGTGTTGGGCTCGTCGCGCAGCCGCTTGATGTTCTCCACCGAACCCTTGGATGGCAAGGCCTGCATCTCGAAGCCGGCCGGCTGCGCCACCTGGGTGGCCAGGTCCTTGCCGATCTGGAAATAAGTGCCGTTCTCCGAGGCCGTGACGATGTTGTACTGGGGCGCTGCCGCCACCGCGGCCACACCCGCCCCCATCAGCGTCAGGGCAACAAGAGCACGGCAGCTTCGACCTGGAACTGAACACCATCTGAACATAGGAACTCCTTGGGAGACTCGATCGGAAAGAGAGAAAGGGAAGCCGGGCAAACCACCGACCGACCCCCAGGCCGAAAGTGCCATGCCCGCCGCAGACCCGCATGATGCAGGAGAATCGCCGCCCTCGCATCATTTGGGGACAGACCCAGGAGTGGAGGGCCTCGGCGGATCGCGAGTCTGCTCAGACCGCCCCAGGCAGGGCGCGTGCCCGCCGGCTTTTGGGGACCGAGCGCGTCGCGCTGTCAGGCAACAGCCGTGCTGACCCGGGCCGAGTCGAAGGTCGCCATCTGGGCCAGCAGGCCGAGCGACAGGCGCAGCAGCGGCCAGGCCATCGCGGCGCCCGAGCCCTCGCCCAGGCGCAGGCCGAGGTCGAGCAGCGGCCGCGCGCCCAGCAGCTGCAGCAGGTGCCGGTGCCCGGGCTCGGCCGAGCGGTGCGCGAAGACCAGGTGCGCCGCCAGGCCCGGCAGCAGCCGCTCGGCCACCAGGGCCGCGGCGCCGACGATGAAGCCGTCCACCACCGCCACCTTGCGCGACTGCGCCGCGCCGATCAGGCAGCCTGCCAGCATCGCGATCTCGAAGCCGCCGAAGGTGGCCAGCACGTCCAGGGGATCGCTGTCCGCGGCCAGGGCGTGGTGTCGCGCGGCCTGGGCCAGCAGGTCCCGCTTGCGTGCCAGGCCGGCGGGATCCAGCCCGGTGCCCGGGCCCACGCAGTTCAGCAGCGGCAACCCCGAGAGGTGGTGCAGGATCAGCGCCGCGCTGGCCGTGTTGCCAATGCCCATTTCGCCGAGCAGCAGCGCGTCGGCGTCGCTCTCGACGGCCAGCTGGTGGCCGGCACGCAGGGCCTGCTCGCACTGGGCGCGCGTCATGGCGGGCGCCTCGAGGTAGCTGGCCGTGCCGTGGGCGACCTTGCGGTCGAGCAGGCCCGGCGCAGGTTCGAAGTCATGGTTCACCCCCGCATCGACGACGTGCAGCGGACAGCCCTGCTCCCGCGCCAGCACGGCGATCGCCGCCCCGCCGCCGAGGAAGTTGGCCACCATCTGCCAGGTGACTTCCTGCGGGTAGGCCGACACACCGGACCGGGCCGCGCCATGGTCGCCGGCGAACACCATCACCTCGGGCCGCACCAGCCGCGGATCCGTGCGGTGCTGGACCTGCGCGACCTGCACCGCCAGCGCCTCCAGTTCGCCCAGCGAACCCTGGGGCTTGGTCTTGGCGTCCCAGCAGGCGCGCACGGCTGCGGCGATGGCGGGATCGAGGGCGGGAAGCTGACGGGGGATGCCGTCGATGAGGAAGGACATGGGGTCTCCTGGGGTGAAGGGGAGGAATGGAAGTGAATGGCGTGAAGTGAAGAGGCGAAGAAGCGCAAGCGGGCTGGAAGGTGGCGCAACCACCGGTTACGCGCAGGACCCGCCGGCAAGGCCCGCCAGCACTTTCTCGCCGATGTGGCGGTCGACGAAGTCGGCCAGGCCCTCAAGGCTGGACTCCAGGCTGCGCACACCAGTGCCGAACAAGGCTTGCAGGACGGCGCTGTTCTCGAACAGGCCGTGGGTGTAGAGCGCCAGGGTGTTGCCCCACTGCCAGCCTGCGCCGTCCGGCAGCACGGGCAGCGGGCCCGGGCCCTGCAGCGCGCTGCGGCCGTGGCGGATCTCGTAGGCATCAAAAGACACACCGTCCAGCGCCGCCCAATGGCCCTGCACGCCCCGCAGGGTGTGGGTGGCGCGGCGCTGGATCTTGTCGGCATCGAAGCGCGTGTCCAGCGGCCACAGGTCCAGGCCCGTCCCGCTGCCCTCCACGCCTTGGGGATCGTGGATGGCGCGGCCCAGCATCTGCAGGCCGCCGCAGACCGCCAGCAGCGGCCGGCCAGCCTGGGCGTGGCGGCGCACCGCCTCGCCCAGGCCGCTGTCGCGCAGCCAGCGCGCGTCCTCGGCCACGTGCTTGGAGCCGGGCAGGATCACCAGGTCCGCCCCGGCCAGGGTGCGCGGGTCGCGGGCCCAGCGCAGCTGCAGCCCCGGCACGCCCAGCAGAGGCTGGAACTCGTCCAGGTTGCTGATGCGCGGGTAGGCCACCACGACCACCGAGGGCCCTGCGCCGCCGGCCGGGGCGGCATCGAACACGCCGTCCTCCTCGGGCAGGCCGTGGTCGCGCCACATCGGCAGCACGCCCACGGTCGGCACGCCGGTCAGTGCCTGCAGCTGCTCGGGGCCAGGGGCCAGCAACGCCGCGTCGCCGCGGAACTTGTTGAGCACGAAGCCGCGGATCAGCGCGCGCTCCGCGGGTGGCAGCAGCTGGTGCGTGCCGAACAGGTGCGCGAAGGCGCCGCCGCGGTCGATGTCGCTCACCAGCAGCACGGCCGCCTGGGCCTCGCGGGCCACGCGCATGTTGACGATGTCGCTGGTGTGCAGGTTGATCTCGGCCGGCGAGCCCGCCCCCTCGATCACCAGCAGATCGTTCTCGCGCTGCAGCGCCTGCAGCGACTCGCGCACCACCGGCCACAAGTGCTCGCTGCGGCCACGCCAGGGCATGGTGGACAGGGCCGCGTCGCGCCGCCCCAGCACGATGACCTGGCTGCGGTCGTCGCGCTCGGGCTTGAGCAGCACCGGGTTCATGCGCACCTCGGGCACCGTGCGCGCGGCCAGGGCCTGGAAATACTGGGCGCTGCCCATCTCGCCACCGGCCACCACACGGGCGTTGTTGCTCATGTTCTGCGCCTTGAACGGCGCCACGCGCAGGCCGCGCCGCGCATACCAGCGGCACAGCGCAGCCGTCAGGAAGCTCTTGCCCGCCCCGCTGGTGGTGCCGCACACCATCACGGCCGGGGCCGCCTTCGAGGTCGTCATGGGGCCTCCTTCGCGGCCCCGCCGAGCAGCGCCGCCACCGCCGGTGGGCAGGAGGGAAAGTAGGCGTGGAAATAGCTGGCTACCAGCGAGCCAAAGCGGTACATCCCCTCCCCCGGCCCGCCGCCCGGGTGCCGGCGCGCGTGCGTGGTTGGAAGCAGCGGGGTGTCGAGCACGGAGTAATGGAAAGTGTGGCCGCGCAGGCCGCCCTGCGGCGTCTCCCAGACCTGCGGCCCCAGCCCGGCCAGGCGCTGCTGCATGCGGGTGCCGCCAGGCAGCAGGCCGGCCATCGGCCAGGACCGGCCTTGCGCGTCCACCAGGGTCTGGGCCACGGCCATCATGCCGCCGCACTCGGCCAGGATCGGCATGCCGCGGGCGTGGGCGGCACGCACAGAGTCGGTCCAGCGCCGCGCCTGCGACAAGGCCTGTGCATGCAGCTCGGGGTAGCCGCCCGGCAGGTAGAGGGCGTCGGCCTGGTCGGGCACGGGTTCGTCCTGCAGGGGCGAGAAGCTGACCACCTCGGCGCCCATGGCGGTAAGCAGCTCGAGGTTGGCCCGGTAGCAGAAAGCGAACGCCTCGTCGCGCGCCACGGCCACCACGCGGCCGGCGAGCGAGCTGCCAGGCGGCAGGGGTTCGGGCGGGGGCACCGGCCAGACCGTGGCGGGCGGGATCTCCTGCCACGCCCCCGGCTCGAGCACGAGGCTGTCGGCCAGGGCGTCGAGCACGCCGCCCAGCCGCGGCAGCTCGGCGGGCGGCACCAGGCCGAGGTGGCGCTCGGGCAGTCGCTCTTCCTGCCGCGGCAGGCTGCCCAGCCAGGCGATGCCCGCGCGCTGCAGCGCCTCCCGGACCAGCCCTGCATGGTGGGCACTGGCGACGCGGTTGGCCATCACCCCGGCCAGTTGCACTGGGCCATGGTCGCGCAGGCCTTGCGCCAGCGCCGCCGCGGTCTGGGCCATCCCCGCGACGTCGAGCACCGCCAGCACCGGGATGCCGCAGGCCCGCGCCAGGTCGGCCGCCGAGGGGGTGCCGTCGTACAGGCCCATCACGCCCTCGACCAGCACCACATCGGCCTCGGCGGCGGCGCGGGCCAGGGCGGCGCGGCAGGCCGCCTCGCCCACCATCCACAGGTCGAGCGTTCGCACCGGCGAGCCACAGGCCTCGGCCAGGAGCAGCGGATCCAGGAAATCGGGCCCGGTCTTGAACACGCGCACGCGCTGGCCGGCGCGCACGCAGCGCCGTGCCAGCGCGGCCGTCACGGTGGTCTTGCCCTGCCCCGAGGCCGCAGCCGCGATCAGCAGGGTGCGGGCCGGCAGGTGGAAAGAAGGGATGTGGCGCATGCGGTCTCCGGATCTGGATCTAAGGGGCGGACTCGCCCGCCTGCGCGAGGAAGCGGCCCGTGTGTTCGAGCAGTTCGTCCGTCTGGTTGGGTGGCCGGGCGCACAGGCGCACCCAGCCGGGCCGCCCGAAGCTGTCGGCCTGGCGCAGCTTGATCCCGTGGACGCGCAGTTGCGCGTGCCAGCGCCGCGCCAGCGCAGGCGACGTGCCCAGGGGGTCCGGCGGGCAGGCCAGGCCGAAATGCAGCGGGCTGGCCTGCAGCTGCCAGCCGGCGGCGCGCAAGGCGCTGTCCTGCTGTGTCTTGCAGCGCTGCAGCGCGGGCTGGACCTCGCGCAGGTGCGCCCAGGCCTCGGGCTGCTGGTGGGCCATCAGCAGGGCCACGCCCTCGGCGCCCAACACCCAGCTCGGCGCGAGGGCTTCCAGGTGGGCCGCGGTGATCAGGCCCCCCGGCCGGTGCGGCCACACGAGGTAGGCGCCGCGCACGCCCGTCAGGCCGTGCAGCTTGTTGGGAGACCACAGCTGCACGACCTGGTCCGCCCAGGCGGCCTCGAGCCGGCCCGGGTGCCCGACGGCCCCCGGCGCCGCCAACGCGGCGAAAGGCTGGTAAGCCAGGTCCACCACCAGTGGCCAGGGTGTGGCCGCCTGCGCCGTGGCCAGGGCGGCGAGCGCGCCGTCGTCCTGGCAGGCTCCGGTCGGGTTGTCGGGATGGCACAGCCAGCGCAGGCCCGGGTGACCCTCCTGGCGGGCCAGGCCCGGTGCCAGCACCGTGCGGTCCAGCGCAAGCGCCGCGCGGGCGTACTCGCCGAACGTCCCCGGCTCGACGACGACCGGCGCCTGCGGCGGCGCCGAACGCGCGAAGGCCAGCGTCAGGCGCCAGATCAGTTCGCTGGCGCTGGCGCCGGGCACGATGCGCGCCGGCGCCACACCGTGGAAGGTGCCCAGCGCTTCGCGCAAGGCCTGGTAGGCGGGGTCGGGATAGTGCTGGCGCCCCGTCTGGCCCAGGGCCTCAAGGACACTGGGCGTGGGCCCCAGCGGGTGCGCGTTGGTGGAGAAGTCGATGCGCAGCGCAGGCCCGGCATCCGGTCCGCCGTGCAAGGGGGGTGAGGACAGGAGGTGTGGCGTCATGGCGTCCAGTGCCCTCGCGCGATCACCATCCCAAGCCCGGCCGCGCCCAGCGCCGCCACGCTCAGTCCCACGGCGCGGCCGCACAGCCGCAGGGCCTGGGCCATCAGGGCATCGCTGGCGTCCCGGCCGGCGGCATGCAGCACATACACCCCGGGCTTGGCGAGCCGCACATCCAGCAGCAGGGCCAGGGTGCCCATCGGCCAGCCCCCGTTGGGTGAGGGTGTGCGCGCCGCCTCGGCCGCCAACCCGCGCGGCCAGCGCCCCGCGGCCAGGGCCAGCAGCACGGCCGTCAGCCTTGCCGGCACCCAGGACAGCACGTCGTCGGCGCGCGCAGCCCACTTGCCGGCCCATTCCCAGCGACCACGGTAGCCCCACATCGCGTCGGCCGTGTTGGCGAAGCGGTACAGCACGGCGCCTGGCAGGCCGGCCACCGCGAACCAGAACAGCGGTGCGACCCAGGCGTCATTCAGGTTCTCGGCGAGCGACTCGAGGGCGCTCTCCCGCACCTCGACCGCATCGAGGTTGCGTGTGTCGCGGCTCACCAGGCGCGACAACCGCTCGCGCCCGGCAGGCAGCCCTTCCGCCAGAGCCTGCCCCACCCCCGCCACCTCATCGCGCAACATGCGCCAGGCCAGCATCGGCTTGAGCACCAGGCCGAGCAGCAAGGCCGCCAGCCCCTGGCGCCAGCCTGCCGCCTCCCCGGCCAGCGCCCGCAGGCCCAGCTCGAGTCCCCCACCCAGCGCCACCCACCCGGCGGCCACCAGCCCCCAGGCCAACGCGCCAGACAGCATCGCCCGCGCCGGCCGCGCCTGCGGCCAGGGGGCGCCCAGCGCATTCAGGCAGCGCCCCATGCCGACCACCGGGTGCCAGCGCGCGGGCTCGCCCCAGGCGCGATCGACCCACCAGGCCACCGGGACGGCGCACAGCATCCACGGGGCATCGTTCAGCAGACCGATCAATGCTCGATGCCCTGCTGCGCCGGCACCCCTGCCTTGAAGGCGTGCTTGACCATCTGCACCTCGCTGACGGTGTCCGCGATCTCGATCAACTCGGGCGGGCAGCGCCGTCCGGTGAGCACCACGTGCACATGGCGCGGCCGCTGCTGCAGCACTGCCATCACCTTCTGCAGATCGAGCCAGCCGTAGATCAGCGGGTAGGTGATCTCGTCCAGCACCACCAGGAAATGCTCGCCGCTCAGGATGGCCTGCGCCACCTTCTCCCAGCCCTGGCGAGCCAGCTCGGCCGATTGCGCGTGATCCTTGCTCTTCCAGCTGAAGCCGTCACCCAGCCCTTCGAGCTTGAGGCCAAGCTTCTCCAGCGAACGGTGCTCGCCGAAACGCGCCGGCTCGACCTTCATGAACTGGAAGAAGCGCACCGACTTTCCGCGCCCCAGCGCGCGCACGGCCAGGCCCAGCGCCGCGGTGGTCTTGCCCTTGCCGTCGCCGGTGTTGACGATGATCAGCCCGCGACGCTCGCCTTGCGGCTTGTCATAGGGTTTCTCGGTGGGAGCTTGTTCGATTTGCATGGTCCTGTACGCCGTAGATGTCAATGAGAAGAATTCGAAAAGGAGAGAGACGAAGCCGACGGCCCCAGATCGGGCCGCCACAAAGGCTGCCCTTGGTGCTCGATCACCTCGATCGGGGTGCCGAACGCCTGCGTCAGCCAGTCCCCCTGCAGGGCCTGGCGCGGCGTGCCATGCCCGAGCAGCTCGCCCTGCGGGCCCAGCACCGCCAGGCGGTCGGCGGCCAGCGCCAGCGACAGGTCGTGGATCACGCTCACCACCGTGACCCCCTGCTCGCGCCCCAGCCGGCGCAGCAGCCGGGCCACGTCCTGCTGGTGCGGGGGGTCCAGGAACGTGGTGGGCTCGTCGAGCAGCAGGACCTCCGCCTGCACCGCCAAGGCACGCGCCAGCAGCACCCGCTGGCGCTCGCCCCCCGACAGCGAGCGCATGCGCCGCCCTGACCAGTCCTGCGCGCCGGTGGCCGCCAGGGCCTGGGCCATGGCCTCGCGATCGGCGGCCTGCTCGCGCCCCCACCAGCCGGTATAGGGAAACCGCCCCAGCGCCACGCTCTCGGCCACGGTGAGGTTGTCGGTGAAGGCCGCGCCCTGCGCCAGCCAGGCCAGGCGGCGCGCGCGCTCCTCGCGCGGCCACTGCGCCAGAGGCCGGCCCTGCAGCAGCACCTCGCCGGCGCTGGCCGGCTGCAACCCCGCCAGCGTGCGCAGCAGTGTGGTCTTGCCCGCCCCGTTGGCCCCCACCACCGCCGTCCAGCAGCCCGGCTCGAAAGCCAGGGAGAGCCCCCGCAGCACCTGGCGCGCGCCAAAGCGCACCGACAGCTCGCGCACCAGCAGCGGCGCTGACGTGGCGGACATGGCCTTCACGTCGGACCTTGTCGTCATGCCGCCTCCCTGCGCCGCCACATCAGGACCAGCAGGTAGCCGCCCCCCAGGCAGGCCGTCAGCACCCCCACGGGCAGTTCGGCCGGACGCACCAGCCAGCGGCCGAGCAGATCAGCCCCCTGCAGCAGCGTGCCGCCGCACAGCGTGGCGCACCACATCAGGCGGCGGTGGTCCATGGCGGCGGTCTGGCGCACCAGGTGCGGGGCCGCCAGACCCACGAAGCCCACCACCCCGACCTGTGCCACGGCCGCCCCGGTGGCCAGCGACAACAGCGCCAGGAAGGCCAGCCGCAGCCCGCCCAGCGAGACCCCCAGCGAGCGGGCGGTGTCCTCTCCCAGCGTCAGCGCGTCGAGTCCGCGCGCCAGCCACAGCGCCGGCATCAGGCAGACCAGCCACACCCCGGCCAGCAGGGCCACGGTCGACCAGCCCAGCAAGCCGGTGTTGCCCAGCAGGAAGCCCTGCAGGGTGCGCCAGGCCTCGGCCGACACCAGCAGCAACAGCGAGGTCAGCGCGCTCAGCACGAAGGCCACCACCACGCCCGACAGCAGCAGCGTGCTGGTCTGCAAGGCCCCGCGCGCCAGCACCAGGGTCAGGGCGATGGCCCCGCAGGCACCCAGGAAAGCAGCGCCCGTCAGGCCCAGGCGGCCGGCCCAGGCCAGCGCGGCGATCGAGGTCTCGGCCCCCACCAGCACCACCGCCACGCCGAATGCCGCCCCCGAGGCACTGCCCAGCAAATAGGGGTCGGCCAAGGGATTGCGGAACAGCCCTTGCGCAATGGTGCCCGCCAGCGCCAGCAAGGCCCCGACGCACCACGCGCCCAGCGTGCGCGGCAGGCGGATCTCCCACAGCACCAGCCGGGCCTGCGGATCGCCGGGATGGCGCAGCCACTGCCATGAGGTGGCCCAGTCGGTGGTGCCGACCAGCAGGCTCAGCACCACCCCACCCAGCAGCAGCACCAGCCCGCCCAGCGTCCACCACAGCGCCGGGTCGTGCCAACGCGACACGCCCAGCACCGGCACGCGCCCCCCGGCCGTCGACGGCAGCGCCGTCATGGCGCCACCTTGTCGAGACAATCGGCCAGCGCGCGCATCCCCTCGGCGACGCGCGGCCCGGGGCGCACGATGGTGTCGCGCACCTGGGGGCTGAAGCTGCACAGGCGCTGCTCGCGCACCGCGCGCACACGGTCCCAGCCGGGGCGGCCCGCCAGCGTGGCCGCCTGCTGGGGCGAGACGAAGATCACGTCCGGATTGCGCTGCACCACGAACTCCGGGTTGAGCCTGGGAAACGGGCCCAGGGCCGCCGAAGCGATGTTGCGCGCGCCCAGCATGGACAGCAACTCCCCGATGAAGGACGCCTCGCCGGCCGCCACCGAGGTCGCATCGACCTCGAAATACACGCTCGGCGCCGGCCGCGCCGCACGCCGCCGGTTGGACGCGCGCGCCACCGTGTCCACCTCCTCCTGCAGCTGGCGGGTCAAGGCCGACGCCCTGTCGGGCACGCCCAGCACCTCGGCCACGCGCTGGATGGTGCGTGCGATGCCGGGGTAGGTGTTGGTCTCGACCGCGAAAGTGGGAATCCCCAGCTGGGCGAGCCGCTCCGTGACGCGGGCGGAGCGGGACAGCAGCACCACGTCGGGCCGCAGAGCGGCGATCAGCTCGACCTGCGCATCGTCCAGGCCGCCCATCTTGGGCAGGTCCGCGACCTGCGCTGGCCAGTTGGAATAACGGTCCGTGCCCACCAGCCGCTCGCATTCCTGCAGGGCGCAGACGGTCTCGGTCAGCGAAGGCAGCAGGCTCACGATGCGCCGCGGCGGCGCCTCGAAGCGGACCTCGCGCTGCAGGTCGTCGCGCACGCTGTAGGGCTGCGCCGCGACGGCCGGTGGCGCGCCGGCCGCCAAGCCCATGGCCCACGCCAGGGCAAGCGCCCATGTACCCGCCCCCATCAGACGCATGGGGCACCGCCCGGCTTCACGCACAGCGGCAGGCCGGCCACCATCAGGCTGACCTGGTCGCAGACCTGGCCCAGTGCCTGGTGCAGCCGGCCCAGTTCATCCACCCACTGACGGGTCGCCGCCCCCAGGGGCATGACCCCGAGGCCGATCTCATTCGACACCAGCAGCACGGGCCCTGCGCTGCCCTGCACGGCCTCGACGAAGGCCTCGCGCTGCGCGGCCCAGGCGTGCGCACCGGGCGGCATCGCGCCGGGAGGTGGCATCAGCCACTGGGTCAGCCACAGCGTCAGGCAGTCGACCAGCAGCAGGTGCTCGGGTGCGCTGTGCGCGGCGATGAACTCCGCCAGCGCCAGAGGCACCTCGGCGGTGGCCAGGGCGGCCGGGCGGTCCTGCCGGTGACGCTCGACACGGCGCCGCATCTCGTCGTCCGTCACCTGGGCGGTGGCCACCACGGTGGCGCGCCGGTGCGGCGCGCCGGCACACCAGGCCAGCGCCAGGGCTTCGGCATGGCGCGACTTGCCGCTGCGCTGGCCGCCGAGGATCAGGTGGCGCGTGGGAGGGGACAAAGAGAAGGAAGCGGGCATCGTCGATTCAGCCTCGCCCATCCTTCACGGACCGGCGGCGAAAAACGCGCGGGGACGGCAGCATGACGCAAACAGGCAAGGAAGAAGCAAGCAGACCACAGCCATGGCCTGCATCCCCGCAGGACCTTCGGCGACACGGAACACGCTGCATGCACACAGCCAGGCGTCTTCCACCCTGTTGGCCGGTATCCGGGCTGGCGGATTCGATTGTCGACCGGGGCGACCTTCCCACGCCTTGACTCGGCGCAGTGGCACATGACCCCGGCGGCACGCCCGTGTTGCCACGTCTCGTGCATCCGCTGACCGTTGCGGGGGCAGCGCAGGCTGGGCCGGACCGGGCGGGCCGGCCTTCCTGCTTCCCGTTTAACCGCGCGGCCGGGACAAATGGCCGCGCTGGCACCAACGAGGCGCGATTGTAGAGCGGTGATGGCGTCCACCCCTGCCCTTGAAGGGGTCGGCCTTGCCTCGGCACGCCAAGGGTTCTACGGTAGGTGCCCGTTCGCAACCCCGAGGAGCCCCCATGCCCGTCAAGCCCATTCCCGACAACTACACCGCCGTCACGCCCTACATCACGGTCAAGGGCGCCGCCAACGCCATCGCGTTCTACAAGAAGGCTTTCGGTGCCGAGGAAAGCTACCGCCTGGACGGCCCCGACGGCAAGGTGATGCACGCCGAGATCCGCATCGGCGGCGCCGCCGTCATGCTGCACGACGAGATGCCCCAATGGCAGGCGCTGAGCCCGCAAACCATCGGCGACTCCGCGAGCAGCCTGATGCTCTACGTGAAGGACGTCGATGCCGTGGTCAAGCGCGCGGTGGAGGCCGGCGCCACCCTGACCATGCCGGTGGCCGACCAGTTCTACGGCGACCGCTGCGGCAGCGTCAAGGACCCGTTCGGCCACAAGTGGAGCATCGCCACGCACATCGAGGATGTGCCACCCGAGGAGATCGAGCGCCGTGCCCGGAAGATGTTCGAGGAACAAAAGCCGGCCGCGCCGATGCAGAAGAAGTAGGAAACGAGAAACCCCGCGATCGCGGAGGTCCCCTCCAGCCAGCCGTTCGGCCCACCGAACTGCTGGCTTTTTCATGCCTGGGGCTGGACAAGGCGAGCGCTTGCGGATACTGTATATGCATACAGTACTTCTGCCGCCCACGGCCCATGCCCATGATGCCCCAAGCCCAGCGCCTGCCTCTGCCCGACCGTCCCGTCCCGCCGGCCCTCGCCCTGCCCACGCGCGTCAAGGCTGCGCTGTGGCGGGCCACCGAGTTGCCAAGCTCGCCCTACCCCACGGTGCCCACCGGCCATGCGGCGCTGGACGCCGCCTTGCCCGGCGGCGGCTGGCCCACCCATGCGCTCACCGAAATCCTCAGTCCGCAGGCCGGCGTGCTGGAGTGGCGGCTGCTGGGGCCGGCCTGGCGCCAGCTGGCCACGCGCAAACGTCCTCTGGTGCTGATCGCGCCGCCCCAGTGTCCCCACCTGCCGGGCCTGCAGCATGCCGGCGTCACGGCCGACCAGCTCATCTGGATCCAGGCCCACAGCGCGGCCGAGCGCCTGTGGGCGGCCGAGCAGGTCATCCGCTCCAACGACTTCGGTGCCGTCATGGCGTGGCTGCCTCAGGCCCGCCCCGAGCAACTGCGACGGTTGCAGCTGTGCGCCCAGGGGGCCGACGGGTTGGTGCTGGCCTGGCGCCCCGCCGTGGCCCAGTGGACCCCGTCGGCCGCCCCCCTGCGGGCGCTGGTCACGGCCGGCACCGACTGGAACCTCGACGTCCACCTCTTCAAGCGCCAGGGCCCGGCCCATGACGGCGTGCTGCACTTGCCCTGCGTGCCCGGCCCCTTGGCGGCGCTCATGGTTCCCCGCCTTGCCCATCCCAGCCGTTTCTTCCTCACCGACCCTGCCCCGGAGACCCGCCCCCATGTTGTGGACAGCCCTGTGTCTGACGCCCTCCAGCCCATCCGCCGCCCCACCGCCATCCACTGCGCCTACACCGCCCACTGAGGCCGCGTCCCCCGACACCACGCTGTCCACCCTGGCCACCTGGGCGCTGCAGTTCACGCCGCGCGTGGCCATCGTGGCGCCGAGCGCGGTGGTGATGGAGGTGTCGCAGAGCCTGCGCCTGTTCGGCGGCCTTGCGGCCTTGCAGGAACGCATCCGCGAGGAGGCGCCCCAACTGGGGGTGCAGTCCATGGCCTGGTCCAGCAACAGCCTGGCCGCCCTGGCCCTGGCGCGCGCCGGTTCGCCGGCCCTGGGGCGCCGCCGCCCCAGCCTGGGCCCGGAGGGCGGCGGCCGAGCAGGCGTCGATGCCGGCGAGTTCGCCGCGGGACTGACCCTGACCTTGAGCGAGCAGCTCGACCACCTGCCGCTGCACAGCCTGAGCGCCACCCATCCGCACCTGGCCACGCTGACCCGGCTTGGCTGCAGCACCCTGGGCCACCTGCGCACGCTGCCGCGCGGCGGGCTGCGCCGCCGTTTCGACCGCGAGCTGCTGCAGGCCCTCGACCAGGCCTATGGTCTGCGGCCCGAGACCCACACCTGGCACACCCTCCCCGAGACTTTCACGGCCCGGCTGGACCTGATGGCCCGGGTGGAACAGGCGCCGGCCCTGCTGTTCGGTGCCCGCCGGCTGCTGCTGGCCCTGTGTGCCTGGCTGGCCGCGCGGCACGAGGGGGTCACGGCCTGCCGCCTGCGGTGGACGCACGACGGCCCGCGTTCGCAAGCGGCGGGGACGGGGGGTGAGCTGATCCTGCGCACAGGCACGCCCACCCGCGACATCGAACACCTGAGCCGCCTGCTGGCCGAGCACTTGGCGCATGTTCGGCTTGCTGCACCGGTCGAGGGCCTCGAGCTGACGTCCCTGGTGGTTCAATCCCTGCCCGACAGCTGTGCCAGCCTGTTGCCTGGTGCGGCACCGGGGCAGGAGGGCGAATCCCTGGGCCTGGTGATGGAGCGCATTGCTGCACGCCTGGGGGCCGAGCGGGTGCTACGTCCGCAGGCGCGCGCCGACCACCGGCTCGAATGGATGACGCATTGGCATGCCGCCACGGCCGGCGGGGTGGCTGTTGCACAGGCCGCCGCCGTCGGTG
>CBINPE010000015.1:0-52854 GCA_966252435.1 uncultured Burkholderiales bacterium
GGTCCTGCAGCAGCCACCATCTGGCATTTGGCCTGGTATCGGTCCCGTCGCAGATTCCTGATTTCGTGAACGACGCTCAGGCAAGGGTTGTCCAGCCGAACATCCCGGAGGGCTGTTCTGCTCACGCGCAGAACATGGCACGCAACGTGGTGGACTGGCTGCTGCGGTGAATGAGGCGTGGCAAAGCATAGAAAAAACTGAACGGAAAACGCCATGGCTACCGAACGTGACTGGCTTGACTATCTGGGGGCAGCTGGAGGTGTGGTGGGAGCAATCACGGGCATCGCAGGCTGTATATCTGGCGCCATCGCCTTGCGCCGGACCTCGGAGCACAAGCGTCTTGACCTCCGATTAGCCCTCCGAACCACAATTGAAGCGCTTAAGCTCGACGCTGCTGCGCTAGGTGGTTTGATCGAAGCGGCCGACCGTTCTCGCCAGGCGTCCATGGCGGCCGATGGCCTTCGGCGATCAGGGCAGGCTGAGCGATGGCGCGGGTCGGTTGAGGTCGACCGTGTGACAGCAAAACAGCTGGAGGACAAGACGCTTGGCCTACCTATTGACTTGAGTGGCATGAGCGAGGCGACGCTGGAGGAACTCACTGCCTCCGTGAAGCAGATCGAAGTCCAACTCCACGAGGTAACAACAAAGTACCAAAATACATTGGCCAAAGATTCGAAAGACGTTGACCGCCGGCGCGAAGAGGCACAGGCGAGACATGCGGGGCCGCCGCGGTAGTCATCGGAAAGGAAGAGGGTACCAAGATGGACCACGTGACCACAGACAGGACGGAAACCAATGGGCTACGAAGCACCCGCTGACACGCACGCGATGTACCGCACCATCAGCCACCGTCACCTTGACAGTTTCGTGTACTGGGTGATGAAGGACTTCCCTGACGCCGGCCTTAACCTTGTGGAATGCGAGGACGGACGTTGGTTCATTGAAGTCGACCACGGATCGCGCTTTGACGGCATGGCGGGAGTGTCGCGCCCAAATGTCGCGCCTTACGCTGAGCCGCAATTCCATGCGAGTGAGGAAGCAGCTCTAAGCTTTGCACTTAGTTGCATCAAGCAAGGGTACCCCGAACTGCGTGACAACGATTTGGCCAGATGCTTCACCGAGTACGAACGCGATTAGTCTGCATATGGGCAGCCGCCACGTTGACGAACTACACGAGCTGAGCAACCTGCCAGAAGAGGCCCTCGAGCTTCTGGGCAGCCATCCAGACCAGCCGGACATCAATGACCACTGGCTGGAGAAGAAGGCCAGCCCCGATGACCAGCGAGTGGCGATGCATGGCTGGTTCGTCACACGCTACTGCAACCCCGTCGAGATTGGGACGCCTTTTGACAGCGAGACCGGCCGCTACCACTTCATTTTTGGTGGCCCCTTTGATGCCAAGGAAGTCCTGCAAGCCCGCTTCGCTGGACGAGTGGACGACGCACTGATTGCACGCTTGGCCTTCGATCTGGAAATGGAAGGCGGTGTCTCGTGGACCTCCAGAACACCTTGCAATCCCTACGAAGATGATGAGCCGCTCTATGACCTGCAGGTGGATGGTTGGGCCGAGCCGCTGGCAACGCTCAAAGAGAGGTTGACGCAGGCCATGGAGGTGCTGAACCTTCAGGGACCTGCAGCCGCCAGGGCACGGGCCGAGCAGTTGGTCTATGCAGGGCTGATCACAGATCTGGAATCCTTTTTGTGGGAGACAGCCAGCTACTGGGTCAACAACGAACCTGACGTGCTCAATGAGTTCATTGACAAGGTGGGCAAATTCCAGAATCCCCAGTTCTCGCTGAGCCAGGTGCGCAAGTGGGAGGGGGAGTGGTTCCGGAGGGAAGTCAACCTCTACCTGCAGAACCTGGTTTGGCACAACGAGAAGGCAGTCAACCAAGTTTTCGCCGAAGGCCTGGGCGTCAAGCTCAAGAGTTGGCAGTTCTTGAGGAAGGCTCTGGAAACCCGGCATCACATCGTGCACCGAAGTGGCCATGACAAGGACGGTAGGCCCATCCAGATCATGCGCGACGAGATTGTCCAGTTGCGCTCGGACATCGACGCCTTCGCTGAGAGCATCCACCACCAGCTCAGCGCCCGCGCGATGGGATTTCCTCTCCTGGAGTGATCGATGTCCAGTGTCATGGAAGCCTCGTTAGCAAAGCGCCTCAATGCGGCCCACTTCGCCTATCTGCGGGCCCTTGTGAAAGGCTTGGACCCTGCTGCGAGTGCTAGGCGCTACCTCGGCATGGAACACGGCCATGAACTCCAGCGCTTACACCGCGACCTGGTCCAGCACGTGTGTGCTCTTGCCAGGCGACTGCTGAATGCCGAATGGCCAGGGCCGCTGCCTGGTCACCCCAGCACCGACCCGCCACCAGCGGAGCCGCCCAAGGCTGTCGTGCCTTCGATCGACGAATGGGCAAAAGAGCAGGGTTTAGAGGATTGGTTTCGGGACGAGTTGCTGGAGATGTACCAACGGGCATTCCCAGCGACCCCATCAGCTGCCCAGCGAGCGGATCGGAGAGTGCAGGTGCAGGACCAGCAACTCCATCTGTTGGCGCAGCTTGAACCCCTGACGGCCGTTGCGGCACAGCCCCATGACCCGCTGTCGGCCTGGCTTGACCCGCGGCAGGTTGAGCGGCTGAGCAGGGCAGGGTGGTTGACCCTGGACGACTTGGCCAGCGCGATCCGGCGTGGTGGCCGGTGGTGGCGCTCCTTGCCCGGGGTCGGCCCGATGAAAGCAGCCGATCTACGCGGCCTGGTCGGTGCGCTGATGGGACCACAAGCGCTCACACGCCCCTTGCCGAGGCCTGCGCCGGTGGCGCTGGGGCCCACGGGCCCGGCAGGCCTTCCTGACATCCCCGGCGGGGCCGCAAACGCTGCCTGGGCCCTTTCTCTTGGCGACGTGGCTACCGCTGCCTTGGATGGCTCCGCAGGCACGAACCGAGCGACCGGCCGGCCGTTGATTGATGCATCGACAGACGGCCAGGCCATCCGCACCTGGGTAGAGTCGCGTGCCGGCTCGCCCCACACAGCAGCAGCCTACATGCGCGACGCGACACGGTGGCAAATGTGGTGCGTGCTTGAGCGCGGCAAGGCGCTGTCGAGCGCAACACCCGTCGATTGCTTGGCCTACATGCAATTCCTCCAGCGAATTCCAGAGGGCTGGATCTCTCGCGAACGAGTAGCCCGTCTGGCGCAGGGATGGACACCATTCCGCGGGCCTCTATCGCTATCGTCTCGCCGGCATGCGGTCAGGATCGTGAACATGCTGTGCAACTGGTTGACGCGACAACGTTACCTCGACACCAACCCCTGGTCTGCTGTCAACCTGCGCCAGGTCGACGGCAGTGACCTGCCCGCTGCACCCACCGGCCGGGCGCTGTCCATCGAGGCGTATCGAGTGCTACTGAACTACCTCGACCAAGACACCTCTGTGGCTCGGGAGCGTAACCGGTTTGTATTGGTCTTCTTGCGCCACACTGGCTTGCGTGCATCCGAACTACTGGCCGCCCGGCTGGCGGACTTCCAGTTCGACGACGGATGGCGTTTGCACGTGGTGGGCAAGGGGCGCAAGCCGAGAATGGTCACGATGACCTCTGCAGCCATGGCAGCTGTCATTGCGTACCTGAGCCCTCGCCTTGTCGATGTGACCCCGTTCCGTCAACCAGGACACGCGCCGGCCTTGGCTGGTTGGGCCCAACTGCCGCTGTTGGGACGTCTCAGCGATGAGCAAGCAGGTATCACCTACCCATCGCTCCACAAGTCTTTCAAAGCGTTCGTGAGGCGAGCCCTGCTGTGCGCATCGCTGGCGCCAAGCGATCTGGCGCGCTGCCGGCAGGCCACCGCCCACTGGCTGCGGCACACCTTCGCTACCAGGTACGCGGAGGGAGGCGGGGAACTGTCGGTTTTGCAGGCAGAGTTGGGCCAAGCTGATCCACAGACAACGTCAAGGTATTACCGCGCAATCGCCCAACATCGACGCCGCGAGATGGAACGCATCGCAGGCATGTCTGATTGAGCGTCAACGCTGCTATGGCCACGGTGACGGCTTGAGCAACTCAAAAACGGGTACGCCGAGCGCCATAGCAAGTTTGTGAAGCGTGTCGAGTGAGATGTTGTGTGTCGCTCGTTCAACCCTCGCGATGAACGATCTGTTGACACCCGATTCATGGGCAAGGTCTTCCTGAGTCCATTGGCGGTGTACGCGCAAGACTTTGAGATTTTTTGCCAAGGTGACGCGAGGATCGACTTCATGCATCCATCTAGTCTTGAATGCATTTGTTCAACAGTCAGCCGATCATGTGCGTCGCAACGACTCATATAAGAAACATTTCACACAGAATGCTCTTTGCTCTCGGCCGTCAGGTGGTCAAATCCTGGCAGTAGCGAAAGTTGGAGGAAGGGGCAGAGGTGAAGCTGATCATCAAAGTCGTGGGTGGCCTGATCCTTCACACGAACTACTGGACCACCCCAGAAGCAAAAAATCTCGGGCTCCTTCAAGTGTCTGTGTTGCAGGATCGTTGGATATTGCTTGTGCCACCCACAGCGGCCTTTGACTTCAGCCGCGTGCGTGCAGCCCACACCGTTCGCATCGCGCAACAAGCAAAAGACCACTGGCGCATCATTTTTGATGAGTCAAAAAAGCCAGCAGCCGATGCATATCAAGTCGACCTCCGGAGCTGGCAATTCACACCCAGCCACCTGCAGCTTGGCCAGCGTGGCTTGCTGATGGTCTACACCAGGAATGGATTGATTGGTTCGTACCCAGGAGAGACCCAGTAGGAGCTGTGCTCGGCCATCCTGCGCGCGGCCAAAAAAAAGCCCCGAATTCGCCGGGGCTCCAAAGCTACACCACGCATCGCGGTACAGCACCTGCTCAGGGAGGAAAAGCAGGGGACTACGACCTTGCGATTGCAGCCCATAGCAACTGTAACCCACCGAGCCGTTTATACGCTTGTTGACACGCCCCATCATGTAGATACAATCGTGTCAACAGAAGGAGATCGATCTATGAACACCATAGTTAGTCAAATTAGCGCGTGGGGCAATGGCCTGGCGTTTCGGCTCACGAAACCCATGGCGAAGACTGCAGGCGTAGCGGAGGGGTCCCCTATTCGCGTGACCGTCAAACCGGGCCGCATCGTGATCGAGACTGAAATCGATCCGACGCTAGAGCAAATGCTGGCAGCGTTTGATCCCAAAATGCATGGTGGTGAGACCATGGCCGATGGCGCGCAGGGTGTGGAGGCGTTCGCCGATGGCAACTCGTAAATCAGCTCTATGGGTACCCGAACGGGCAGAAATTATCTTCATACAATACCACCCCGCAGTTGGGGAAGAAATGCCCGATGACCACCCAATGCTGGTCATTTCTGCGAGGGCCTTTGCAGAGCGCACAGGAATCGTCGTAGGCTTTCCTATGACACATTCTGAGCGCCACGCCAGCAACCCGTTTGCAATCCTCGCACCTGGCTCAAAAGGTGAGACAGGTTACCTCTTGACCCATCAGCCCAAGTCTTTCGACTGGCGCAAACGCGCTGCCCGCCCGCACCCTTGGGGCACCGGCCACACCAAATTGCTGGCCGCGGCCCTGAGACGGTTCGACGCTGTATTTGGCATTTGCGATCACTGAACAAGTCTTCGTTGGCTAGCCCTCGCCAGCGGCTGTAGCGCGGCGTGCAAATGACCTAGCGCATTTCAACGGTAAAACACGATGAATATCGATTCGGACTTCGCTGACGACAGCAGCTCTGCGGTAGGACAAGGTTTGGTTGACCAGCTGGCGATGTTGCTCGATGCAGTCGCCCATGCAGCCAGCCAAAGCGGGCAACGGGAGGCCGCGTACATCCTTGCGAACGATAGTCCTGCCCTGGCTCATTTCTTTGAGTTCTCGCGCCTACTCCGCTCCAAGACGGCTCATGAGCCCACACTCATTGAATATGCACGAACCATGGATGAGCGCCCACAAAATATTATTTGGGATGGAGAACACAATCCTAATGGATGGCCCAAGTGGCGACGAATCGGATAATCCGATACATCGGCAGAGTGCCTCTACGCTTTCCCCAGGAATGGGGCAAGAAGATCTCCACAAAATAATGTAAAAAATTTGCTTTCCGGGTAACTATCACATGAGCATCGAAACGCCAAAAGGCTGGGTAAAACCTCAACGCCCACGGACCTTAGTTGAAGTTAAAGAACTCATCAAAGCAAAAAAGGAAGAACTGGCTGCACTCGAACTAGAGGCCTACAACATCGAACAAGGTCCCCGCCTTGAAGCAATCGCTAAGATCAACAACATCATGCGTGCGCAGCAGCTGACTTTAGCTGACATCATCAATTAAAAAGAAAGACACTCTGTGCGCAAAACACGCATGATGATTATCCATTTAAAGGCGCTGGGGCTTGACGGAAAAATTGCATTTGAAGGTCAGGTCAAAATTGATCCACTTAAACTAATGATTCTTGCTGAGTCAAGAGAAGAATTCGTGAGATCAAAAGGTCGGACCTTCGCGGAAGGAGCGGTTCCATTTTGGGCAACACAGGCCTTTAAAGCTGCGATGGGTGAAGGCGATCACGACGAGTTACACCAGCTGACTGTGAATGTAGCAATGTCAGCCTGGCTGTTCGATTCGATCTATGACGGCATCACAGCTGAGCAATTCATGGGCTTCAATTTGCATTTCACGCTACTCCCGAGCGGGGCAGTGAAAATTGATCGAATTCCGGTCAATGCGGATTGACCGTTACACACTCGCATTTTTTAGCCGCTAAAGCGCTTGATCGGCAACGACTGTTTAGCTAAACTTCTTGTGGCTGTGAGCTAGGCAATGGCTCACTTTTTTCAGGTTGGCTCACGCACTGGAGATATGTTGGAAACATTCGACGAACAAGACTATCGCCGCAAGCTTATTGAACATGGGCTCGCTTTAGAAGATGCCGCAGCACTTGCAAGCCTATATGCCAAGACCCGATCGGAATCTTCCGTCCATAAGCCCACGCCAGTGGCATCAACTCAGCCGCCACAAGATGTGGTCTCCTCGCGACCAAAACCAGAACGCCGAACAGTTGTAGACACGGTGGCTGAACGGGTCACCGAATTGATAGAAAACAAGCGAAAAGCCAGTTCGCCAGGACCTGGCCGCGACAAATCCAATGCTGTTGATGACTTGGACAAGCAGATCACTCAGGCAAAACAGACTGCAATACTCAAAAACACAATGCAGCAGATAAAGGACTCACAGCTTTCTATATTCGATATCGCCCCCTGGCCAGACCATATGCGGGCAATGCCGAACGACTTCGGTAGATCGGCCATCTTCACCGTCCGCAACAAAAGAGTACCTCGCGCCGCCATCAACGGAGAACTGATCTACCACGTCAACAAGGACGTACAGATCACATATACAGGCATTGAACTTAGGGCAGATTCTGATGAACTGGTATTCGCGCAAGTGCTTGAATACGCGAAAAGAACGACCCTTGGCGAACCAATTACATTTTCGTTCTACGAATTGTGTAATGATTTGGATTGGTCAATAAACAGTGGCTACTACAAACGGGCCGAAGAATGCCTGACTCGCCTCATGGCATCTGCAATGCAATTTACGTCCCACCGGATAGGCCGCCTGGAATCATTATCATTGATCCGCCGCTTTCGTGTCCTAGATCGTGGTAAGCGAACCTCACGTTGCCAAGTCGAGATAGACACAGAAATCGTTGTTCTTTTTGCTGGCGATCACTATTCAAAATTTGTTTGGGAGAAATATCGTCGGCTATCGCCTATTGCACGACGTATGTTCGATTATTTCGCAACTCACAAAGATCCATTTCCACTCAAATTAGAAAAATTTAGATTAATGTGTGGCTCCGACTCCACTCGGCCAAAGAAATGGCGCGAACAAACAGGAGAAGCTTGTGAAGAATTGCAGCAAAGCGGTTTAGTGGAAACTGCGTGGGTTGAAGATGATTTAGTTCATTGCAAACGGTAGCGAACATGGTATCCGAAAGGAAACCGTAGTACCTTTTTCGCTCGGCTCGATTGTAATTTTTCCATTCAGATATTCCACTCGCTCCTTTAAACCAATCAAGCCGAGACTTCTTGTCTTTCTCTCCAAATCAAACCCGATTCCGTTGTCCGAAACAGAAATAAATAGTTCCGCATTTTTGCGACAAACAAAAATATCGCATTTGGTCGCATGTGAGTGTTTTACCACATTTGATAGCGACTCCTGAATCAATCTATAAATGTTAATGGCAATGTCACCGCCAATATCAGATATATCACCCTCAAATTTGCAATTGAAAACGCAGCTAGAGTGCAACTCATCGAACACCCGTGACATTTGAGCAATTGCGTCTTTAATGCCAAGCGTATCAATTACCTCTGGCCGAAGCTGATTAATGATATTTCTAGCGGTTTTATAAAGCTCTTCTAACGTTTGATAGACTTCCTGGATAGGCTTCCGCATATCAGCCGCGGCAGCGGAAGGCAGCATCGAAACAACATGTTGGATTTTCAGATTTAATACGACCACCTTGGCATTGAGATGATCATGTATCTCAACAGCAATTCGTCTACGCTCGTCTTCAACCTCCGCATTTTTTCTTGCAATTAAGTTCCGTCGATCTTGAGTGACTTGAATAAGTTCCTTTGTTCGCTCATCCACCGCGTGCTCTAATTCATAACGGCTTTCTGCCAACCTCCTAGCCATAAGTTGTATTACTGCCTGAACTTCACCTAGTTCCCCTGATATTTTGCTTCCAATACCATCTGCCGTGAAATCATAGTCATTATCCGCAATCCTACGTAACGCCGAAATTATTCTCCGTAGAGAAATGCGTAGGTCTCGCGTAAAAACAGTCCCCAAAAGCAAGCTCACAACAAACAAAAGAAGTACAACGCTCCACAAAAGTACGAGTTTTGCTTGATTCCTTGCTGCCAAATTGTGCCTGGACATCACTACAGACACACGTCCAATGGTTTCTCCCTCGCTAAAGGAACTGGGTTGAACCGATAAATCCTCAAGAGATTCGGAATCCAACGATTCAGACATAATCATCAGACTAATTTCTGGAAGATCAGGTTTATACAAACCACGACGAGAGGCCACCACATCACCTACTGTGTCGAATATCTTAACCTCCCCGATATCAGCATCCGCTTGAACAATGCCAGCCAGCGCCTTTTTTGCATCTGCGGCATTTCCTGATACCAACGCAAACTGGGACTGTTTTGCAATGACACTGGCAATCAGATTTCCCTTCTCTTGCAAGACCCTGTCGATCTCCCCAACTGATGATACATACGAATATGTCGCAATAGAAAGCGCCAGGATGGCTGCGGGCAAAGCGGCGACAGCCGCAAGCCTAAACTCAATTCTGGAGAAAAAGGCCGGCATAGGATGTCTAACCTCGCGGCCGCACGAACAACGTATTTATCGAATCCGGCACCTCAACGTTCAAGGAACGTGCAACCGATCTATTTACTGCCACCCTCCAATATTTTGGATGGGAGTAAAAAGGTACTTGACGCCCCTTCGACATCGCATCAACCAGCTCAAGCAAATGCGAGATGTAATCCTCCACGCTCGCATAGACAGACGCAAGAGTACCGATATTTACTAAGCTTGCGGAGAAACCAATGACAGGCAGCTGCCGCCTGTATGTACTCTCCAAAACCTCCCGTATGTTTTTTGGATTAAACACATCGGGGTCTGGCAACGCTAGAAGACAATTAATCCCGTCCAGCTTTTGAAGAGTCTGCGTCACATGTGTTCCCGGTCGATGGAACTCGACAACGTATTTAGAGTTTGTTGCCGCAAACTCACTTTTTATAACAGCCTCAAAACTTCGGTTGGCCTCACTTAACAGAACCCCTACATTTGCACCACCCGCAAACAATTTATCAATCAGCTTGATTTGATCCGAGATAGCCACATCAGAATATATGATGGACAATTTTCGATTTTGGCTCGCCTGTGAGGGCCACTGAAGCCTGTTAATATATAGTCCAATCCCAAAACAACTGGCCCCTTCCTCGACAAAGTCACGTAGCGCCTTTGCGCCGGCGATAACAGCAATGGTGCTAGGGTCAAGCATGCGTGCGGTTTCCACCAGCACAAGCCGTGGTATGGCCTGGACAAGCGCCTCGTAAAAGGCCTGCCGGCTGGGCACATCGCTACCCAGAACCGCACGAATGTCCGATTGAGCGCCAGAGGCAGCAAAACTGCTCGCCAGACAGTTTGCAAGAGGGAGGCCTATGAGTGTTCTTCGACGCAATTAAAATGTCAGGCCCAACTGCGCCCGTATTTTAAGTCGATCATTATACAACGCAACGGGATTGTCACGAAGTACCCGATTATCAAGCCTACTTACCATAAGCGCAGCATTCCATTTGTTGCTTGATTGGTCCCGCAACGTCTTACTTATAACTAAATCCTCTCTCCCATAGTGGCGCTCATATAGCCCATCCCCTGACGAACCCACATATGCGAAAGCTAGATTCAAAGTTTCCGACAGACGGTATGAGGCCCTGAAGTATCCAGAACTCTTAGAATATTGTGACTTCTCAGAAATTACAGTTGCATCATTGTTAAACAAAAATGTTTGACCGGCCGCAACAGAAAAATTTCTACTCAACTGAATGGACCCTTGTCCTTCAATACCTCTCAGCGTCACCGAATTGTTGTTTGTTGGATTGAAATCCGACAAAACAAGTCTTTCCGATATTAGACTAGAGAACCTATCAGAAAATATTTTAACATCCGCCTGATAGGCATTCCCAGGGGGTGTGTATAGATATCCGACCTCTCTCGAGAGTATCCTCTCGTGACTCAGACCACCAATTGAGACTGCATTCTGGTAAATTCGCGCAGAATCTGAACCTTTAAAATTGGGGCTTAGGCCTGTCAAAACGTATGTCCAATTCGCTTTTTGCTCCAAAAGACCCGGAGTTCTAAATCCGTAGGTCACCAAATATCGCACCGTGTTAGCTTGATTCAGCGCATAATTGATACCTATTTTAGGAGAATTAGACGAACCTGATACCCTGTCATCTTCAAAGTAATTGGCTATATTGAAGGTAAAATCTCTAATTTTGTATTCTATATTTCCGAAGACACGTTGTGCATCTGTTCCGACAGATCCCGCAAAGAACGTCTGGCTTGTCGCCTGCTCCCTCCGCAAACCAATACCCCAAACAGCCCGGAGATTGTTGTTGACAGTAACTGTGTTCTGCAGTTCCAGATCGGTGCGACTTTCGCGAAGATCATCGTTCGCAAAACCACATGTCGGCGCTGTGGCACCAGCTCCAAGCTGTCGAATTGCGGCCAGCGCTGCTGCCGCAGCTCTGTCATCTGCTGGGGTTCCTCCTTGAGGTCTCTTACCAGTAGCAATCGCTGTTGCATATGCAGGATTGGCTTTCCACAATGCTGCCATTTCCGGGAGAAAAACAAATGTCGGAAGACATGTTTGCCAGCTCTGAAAGCTACCGTTTGCAGCGTGGTTAAACTGCAGCTTCCATAAACTATTGTCCGCCTGCTCTATGCTGAGAATCGCATTCAAGTACCCATCTCGGACGCGCTGGTCTGGATAAGTCGTCTGAAAGTTATCTGCGAAGCCAACATCATTTCGCGCGTGGAAAACTGCAGCGTCGAATGAAAAACTGCCACCCGAGAATCTACGATTTGAACGCAGATTCACGATCTGCACTTTTGAGGAGTCGTGATCCTCCTTCGTATTGGAAACGAAATCTAGACCGCTGTCCTTTCGGTTGGTAACCGACAAGTAATATTGGCTGCCCTCCGTCTTCCACCCAACCCGTGCAAACTGACTTGCGTAGCCGGCACCAGTTACCACTGAGCTATTGAATGCAGTTACATCATCCGGATGTTTGGTAATGATGTTGATAACCGCGGTCATTGAGTTCGGGCCGTATGTCGCAGATGCTGGCCCACGGGCGACCTCGATCCGCTCGATATTTTCTATAGGAACCGGAATGTCATTCCAAAAAACTCTAGCTACAGCCGGGTGATAGACAGACACCCCATCAACCAATATATTCAATCGCCGAGGCTTACCGGCATTACCACCATGATAATTTATTTTGTAGGTTGTTCCGTTGTTTTGCGTAACCTCCATACCAACCACATGACGCAAGATATCAGTTATTGATGTTAACCCGAAATTTTTAATCGTCTCAGAGGAAATCACGGTAACGCTACCTGGCACATCTTTTATAGATTGCTTAAGTCTCGTAGGCGTCGCAACACTTACATCTCCAAATTCATCTTGAGTCTCCGCGGCAACCGCCACTTTTAAAAAGACTATTCCGACAAGTAAAAATGTGTTCTTGATCATTTTGATGCAGCAAAGAAAATAGCGAATACGGTATTGAATAGAAAATGATATGCAATCGAAAGCTTAATGCTGTTTGCCTCCCTATATATATACCCATAACTACAGCCAACCGCAGCTGCCAACGTTGCAAATACCAATCCAAGTGGCAGATGTGCCGCCCCAAACAGCAAGCTTGCAATCACCAGACCAGCATTTTCGTTCCTACAAATATCCGCTAATTTTCTTTGCAAAACACCTCTGAACAATGCTTCCTCAAAAACGCAAGTAGAGAATAGGTTGTTCAATAGAAACGGAGCCAAATTGCTGTCAAGCCTCACATTGAGATGAATGAGGTTTAATCCCCACGCCATGGCGTAAAAACCGACCGTTGCGGCGATGGCTACCAAAGTCAGCCTATTTAATTTATCGAAACGCTCTGTCTCACCTCGATTCACGATGAGTATCAACAACGGTATTGCACCCAAACATTTGTCAAGTCCGAAGCGCACCGAGCTATCGGTTGTAGCTACGACGGGATTTTCAAATCCCGGGATTTTATGTAACGCGAGCGCTGTTGAGGCTATGACTACTAACGTAGTGGCGACATATCTCGCGGAGACAAGCCTCAGTGATGGTGTCTTGTATGCGATCAAGACCAAAATCAGGCAAGCCACTCCCGTAGCTGGCACCTGATTTTTGACGACAATATCGCAAGCCACTCCAAAGGCCGTCAGTCCCAGCACTGCCCGCCAATTAGTCGACTTATAATATAGCAATACCACGATTGCAGCCGAATATGCAATAAAGGAGATGAAATTGATATACATCTTACGGCTCGATCAACTTCATCTTTACAGCCAGGCGTGTTATTTCAGCTGGCCGCTGAACACCCAATTTTTCTTTAACAGAATTGCTCGTGATACTAATTGTTTTAAGCGAAAGATTTAGCTCGTCGGCAATTTCAGTGTTTGTCTTTCCTGAAGCCAACATTAAAAAAACAGTTTTTTCACGATCATCCAACAGCTCCATTGGATTCGTGTTTGAGTCGCCATGTAATGACAGCAAGGCAATTCGTTCTGCTATCTCTGGTAAAAAGAATACCTTACCAGCGACCGCCGATTGTATTGCATCGGCAAGCACACTTACTTGCTTATTTTTCGTCACAAGCCCTTTACCGCCAATTCTATACATTTCTTGAATTTCTTCATCCTGATCGAATTGGCTATAGAAAATAATTTTCGCACCAAATTTCGATATCAACCCTTTGGCGACCTCCAATCCAGTCTTTTTGTCGCCAAACCTGACGTCCAAGACAGCGACGTCTGGTTTACTCTCTGCATACAGCGCTGATATTTCATCTACGGCCGTCGCCTTGGCCACGACAGATATGTTGTAGAGAGGAAGTAAGGAAGCCAGTCCATCAATTATCGATGGGTGGTCATCAGCAATTAGAATTTTCACGGACATGAGGTAGTCTTCTCAGTTAATCTTGCGCTCTGTTCACGCATAATTTTCACTCCGATTGAGCATTTGGCGCTACTTCTTACTTGCACGGCGCCGTCTCGGGCTCAAACGCGCCTAAAGCTAGCCAGCGTACACGATCCTTTCCTAGGCATCCAAACGCACAGCATCCCTTCCCCCTGCAGCTGAGGTTTTCAGTCCATTCCGTGCCTGAACTGGTACCTGCTCGGCCAGGCGTCGTGTGGTCACGCCCGCATTGTGCTCGTGCCGAGCACATGAAATGCTTGTCACGAGTGTTTTTTGGTGCTCTACTTGTGATCCATTGATCACTTGGGAGACGTTGTGCAGGAAGAAGAGCATTCAACCGTAAACAAGCGAGCCATCGAAAAGCTTCGACGTGATCTTGGGCAGCTCATGGTGGACGCTCTCGCTGACCCCAAGACCGTCGAGCTGCTTCTAAATGCTGACGGCAGCATTTGGCAGGAGTGTCTGGGCAAGCCAATGAAGCACATCGGCTACATGTCGCCCCAGCGGGCAGAAGCAGTCGTCAAGACTGTTGCGGGCTATCACAACAAGACGGTTACCCGGCTGAGCCCGCTTGTTGAAGGCGAGCTACCCCTTGATGGCTCGCGCTTCGCTGGTCAGATTCAGCCTGTAGTCCAAGCACCGACCTTCGCCATTCGCAAGCGGGCGATAGCAATCTTCACGCTCGATGAATACGTGCAAAGGGGGATCATGAGTGCCCTGCAGGCCGCCGCCATTCGCGACGCTGTTGCTCGGCATAGAAACATCTTGGTTATTGGAGGCACAGGCTCGGGCAAGACCACACTGGTCAACGCGATCATCAATGAGATGGTTCTACGCGACCCGACTGAGCGGGTTTGCATCATTGAAGACACTGGGGAAATCCAGTGCTCTGCCAAGAACTGCGTCCAGTACCACACGACGCTTGAGGTCACGATGACCATGCTTCTGAAGACCATCCTTCGGATGCGCCCCGACCGAATTTTGGTTGGTGAAGTCCGTGGTGCTGAGGCGCTCGACCTTCTTGATGCATGGAATACGGGACATGAGGGCGGTGCCGCCACCCTTCATGCGAATGACGAGATGTCGGCATTGACCCGCCTGAAATCACTCATCACTCGCAATGAGTTTGCACCCGACGACATTGAGCCGCTAATTGGCGAAGCTGTCCACATGATTGTTCACATCGCCCGTGTGCCAGAGGGCCGCCGCGTGCAAGGAATCATTGAAATTTCCGGCTACTCCGCTGGCCAATACATCACCCGAAAAATCTAAGGAGAACTCAAAATGACGCTCACTCATTCCAACAGCCACTACATCAACAATCGCACCGTCGCATTCATTGCGCTCGCCCTGATTCTCCTGCTCGCAATTCATCCCGCATTCGCAGCAAACACTGGTGGTGGCGGTCTGCCATCCGATGAATGGTTCGTCAGACTACGTCAGTCCGTGACGGGCCCGTGGGCATTCTCCATCTCAATCATCGGACTCGTTGGCGCTGGTGCCACCTTGATCTTTGGTGGCGACCTCAACGGGTTCCTGCGTGTGATCATTTTCATGGTCTTGGTGCTGAGCTTCATTGTCGCTGCTCAAAACACCCTGTCTGCTCTCACTGGCCAAGGGGCCGAGATTGCTGCGCTGTCGAACCATCTCCTCAGCGATCTTCAATTCCGCCGAGTGTGACCATGGCCTTGCGCACCATTCCGATTCGCAGGGCTAGCAACCGGGACAACCTGTTTATGGGCGGAGACCGCGAACTCGTAATGTTCTCGGCTCTTTTGGCCGCCATCCTCATCTTTGCCGCGCAAGACTGGACGGCCGCACTTGTTGGCCTTGGCGCCTGGTTCATAGCTCTATGGGTGTTCAGGAAGATGGCCAAGGCCGACCCGAAGATGCGCTTTGTCTACCTTCGCAATCTCCGATACCAATCGTATTACCCGCCTCGCGCAACCCCGTTCCGAAACAACACGACAGCACAGGGGAACCAATACAAATGATCCCAACCATCGCAACCACAATCGCAGTGCTTGGCATCGTTCTGTTGGCGCTGCTGTTCTTCATGCTCCAAGCAGCGATGGCAGATCTGCGGCTCAAGAAGCACCGTAGCAAAGATGCCGGCCTCGCAGACCTTCTAAATTACGCGGCAGTAGTCGACGACGGGGTGATCGTTGGAAAGAACGGATCGTTCATGGCAGCCTGGTTTTACACCGGCGCCGACAACGGCAGTGCGACAGAGTCAGAGCGCGAACTCGTATCGTTTCGCATCAATCAAGCATTGGCGAAACTGGGTAGCGGCTGGATGATCCACGTCGATGCAGTGAGGAGGCCCGCGCCCAGCTACAGCGATCCAGCACATTCGCACTTCCCTGATCCTGTGTCAGCAGCGATCGATGAGGAACGACGGCGCCTGTTCGAGCAACTCGGCACCTTGTATGAAGGCTTCTTCGTCCTGACTGTGACTTGGTTTCCACCGATGCTTGCGGAACGCAAGTTCGTCGAATTGATGTTCAGTGAGGACGCAGAAAAGCCGGACAACTCGGCTCGCACAGCCCATCTCATCGAACACTTCAAAAGGGAAGTTGCAAACATCGAAGGACGTCTTTCTTCAGCAGTGTCCCTTGAGCGCCTCTGCGGCACTCGAATAGTTCAAGAAGACGGCACCACTGTCACTCACGATCAGCTCCTCCAGTGGTTGCAGTTTTGCTTGACTGGACTCAATCACCCAGTACAGCTTCCAAGCAATCCCATGTACATCGACTCGCTAATTGGCGGGCAGGAACTGTACACGGGTGTTGTTCCGAAGATAGGACGCCACTTCATACAGGTAGTGGCAATCGAGGGCTTCCCATTGGAATCAACGCCTGGGGTTCTAACCGCCCTAGGCGAGCTACCAGTGGAGTGTCGCTGGTCGTCCCGCTTCATATTCATGGACCAGCACGAGGCCGTTTCTGCTCTGGAAAAATTCCGGAAAAAGTGGAAGCAAAAAATTCGTGGCTTCTTCGACCAGGTATTCAATACCAACAGCTCCCATGTTGATGAGGACGCCCAAGCAATGGTCGCCGACGCTTCCGCAGCCATTGCGGAGACAAACAGCGGAATGGTGGCGCAGGGGTACTACACAAGCGTTGTGGTTGTCATGAATGAAGATCGTTCCGTGGTTGAGGAGGCGGCCCGCCGCGTGGAGAAGGCCATTAACGCACTCGGGTTCGCGGCAAGAGTCGAGACCATTAACACCATGGATGCCTATCTAGGGTCGCTGCCAGGCCATGGTGTTGAGAACGTGCGCCGCCCACTTCTCAACACCATGAACTTTGCCGACCTTTTGCCAACCAGCACAATTTGGACGGGTGAGGCCAACTGCCCATCGCCGCTCTTTCCGCCTACTGCACCTGCACTCCTTCAAGGCGTCACCAGCGGCAACTCTGCATTTCGATGCAATCTGCATGTCCGAGACCTCGGGCACGCCATCCTGTTTGGTCCCACCCGGACTGGAAAATCAACCAAGCTTGGCTTAATCGCGTTCCAGTGGCGGAGATATCTTGGCGCTCGCATCTACGCCTTTGACAAGGGACTGTCCATGTACCCTACCTGCAAGGGAGCGGGCGGGAATCACTACACCGTCGCCTCGAACACGGACAAATTGGCCTTTGCTCCGCTGTCACGACTCGACACCCGTGCACGTAGAGCCTGGGCTATGGAGTGGATAGACACCGTGCTGGCTCTCAACGGCGTCATCACGACGCCGGCACAGCGCAACGAGATTGCCAACGCAATCATGAGCATGAACGAAAGCCAATCCAGAACTCTTTCCGAGTTCACGGTGACCGTTCAAGACAGCGCGATACGCGAGGCACTGAAGCCATACACCGTAGACGGCAACATGGGCCACCTTCTTGATGCTGAAACAGATGGGCTCGACTTGTCTGACTTCATGACATTTGAAATTGAGCAGCTGATGGGACTGGGCGAAAAGTTCGCACTGCCTGTCCTTCTGTATCTGTTCATGCGAATTGAGGAATCTCTAAGAGAGGCAGACGCGCGCCCAACACTGCTCATCCTCGACGAAGCCTGGCTGATGCTGGCCCATCCGGCATTTCGAGACAAGATCGAGGAGTGGTTGCGCTCCATGGCCAAAAAGAATTGCTGCGTCCTCATGGCCACTCAAAGCATCTCTGAGGCACACAAGTCCGGCATCCTCGACATCATCACTGAGTCGACTGCCTGCCGCATCTATCTCGCCAACCCACACGCTCGCGAGGAAAAAGCTTCTGAGATTTACGCTCAGATGGGTCTAAACAAACGCCAGATTGAGATCATTGCCTCAGCTGTTCCCAAGCGGGATTACTACTACGTGTCGGAGAAGGGCAGGCGTCTCTATCAGCTTGCACTCGGCCCGCTTGCACTCGCCTTTGTTGGGTCAACGGACAAAGAGTCAATCGCCACCATTCAGAAACTTGAGCGCACGCATGGCGGCCATTGGATAAACGAATGGCTTCGACTGAAAGGCCTTTCTCTTTCCGACTATGGAGTGACAGCATGAAACGACTCAAACAACTCATCCAAGCAAAGGTGTCTTCGCATACGAGCCAGAACCCCTACCTTAACGCCAGGCGTTCTTGGAACGGTCATGTTGGCGCGGTGATGAACTTTGGATTTATTGGAATCTTCGGTGGCTTGATCTGTTTGCTGATCGCACTCACGGCTGTCGGTGGAATCACATACATCGGCAGTCAATCGAAGTTCATCCCGCTGGTATTTGACCGCGACAGCACAGGCAACACGGTTTCAATGACTCGTGCGGATCGCATCCCTGACGCCAAGGTTGACGACTACCGCACGGCGGTGGGCGACTTCATCACAAACATGCGAATGGTGACCCCGGATGCAGAGCTGCAAAGCAAGGCCGTGTGGCGCGCTTACGCCTATCTCTCACCAAACGACGAGGCCACCAAAAAGGCAAACGAGTACCTCGGAAAGTCAAACCCCTTCACTCGTGCAGCGAACGAGACCGTTGGGGTCGAACTCAGGTCCGTCCTGCAGCAATCAAAGGATTCCTGGCAGGTCGACTGGGTTGAGACGATACGCACACGGGATGGCGCAGAAAAGGAAAAGCCATACGTGATGCGTGCACTTGTGACGATCTATCAAAACCCTGAAGCCGAAGTGAAGATGAGCCAGATGTTCACCAACTCCCACTTCATCTTCATCAAAGACTACAACTGGTCCAAGCAACTTTAAGTGAGGGATCGATTCCATGAAAAAAGCACTCATCACATACTTGTTTCTCACCTTTGCTCCAATCGCAGCAATTGCTGCACCGGACCAGGACGCTCTTGCAGATCAGTATTTCGCCAAGAAAGAGCCAACCCAAACGCCACAAGAGAGGGCTGCAATTGCGATTGGACGAAAGTGGCAAACAGGTAGCGCTACAAGTAAGCCATTTGCCGGCCCAAATGGTGCGATCAATTACCCATACTCCACCAGCCAGATGCAAATCATGTGCGCCGTTCTACAGGTGTGCAACGTGACCCTTCAAGCTGGTGAGATGGTCAACAACCTCAACGTTGGAGATCCCCGCTTCACCGTTGAGCCGGCATTCACAGGAAGTGGAGACTCTCAAACCTTGAGTCTTCTGATCAAACCACTGGACGTTGGGCTCGACACCTCAATGGTGGTCACCACCAACAGACGGGTCTACCACTTCCGTTTGAGGTCGAGCCGAACTGCCTTCATGCCATTCGTCTCATTCATCTACCCAGAGGACGCAACCGCCAAGTGGGAGGCGATGCGCAGCCGTGAGGTCAAAGAGCGTCAAACCAACACGATTCCGCAAACGGGTGAGTATCTTGGGAATCTGAGCTTCAACTATGAAGTTAGCGGTTCTGCTCGGTGGAAGCCAACGCGGGTCTACAACGACGGGCGCAAGACCATCATCGAAATGCCAGATGCTCTGGCGCAGGGCGAGGCACCAACACTGCTGGTGGTCCGCAAAGATGGTGGTCTGTTTTCCGAGGCCGAAACCCAAATGGTCAACTACCGCCTGCAAGGAAACCGATACATCGTTGACACGATATTTGACAAGGCAATTCTCATTGCTGGAGTTGGTTCGGGTCAGGACAAAGTGACCATCACAAAAGGAAAATGATCATGGGAAAGCTCATTGTTTCGGCGGTGCTGGCAGTTTTCATCACTGGCTGTGCTACCAGCAGCGACTTCGGCAACTATGCGTCTGCTTCGAAGGACAGCAATCAGAAAATGGCGGAAGCTACGACTGCAAAGCTAGTTGCACTCTATCCACCCGCACAAACGCGCCTCAAACTTCTTCAACCATCCGCTGACGCCTATGGCTCCGCGTTGGTGCAAGGGATGAGGGACAAGGGCTACTCCATTCAAGAGTACACGTCCAGCGACAGCGCGTCGAAGGCAACATCTGCAGAAGCTCTTCCTGGATCATCCGACCTCGGCTTGCGATACATCGTCGACGCACCAGCGTCCACGAATCTTTATCGAGTCACCGTCTTCGTGGGAACGCAGTCCATCAGTCGAGCCTTTCTGGCACAGGACGGCAAACTCCATGCTGCCGGCGTTTGGGTTCGAAAGGAGTGATGGGCATGGACGATACCGAATGCATGTCACCGAACGCCTCACCCTCCGCTGTGCCCAGAACCGGTGTTCGCCGTGTCAACCTCCTGCCACTGGTCATTGCGATTGGGGCACTTGCGCTCTTCACAGCGCTGATTGCGATGGTCGCAGTAAAGCGGGCCAATGCAGCCGCTGCAGCCCAGCAAGAAGATGTTGCCCAGGGCGCCAAGAGAAATGCCGACACGTCTGCAATGGCAAAGGACGTGATCGGCGAATACGGACCTGGCTTGATCCCATCCGCAAAGCGTCCGGCAGCTGCTGAGCAACCCGCCTCTGGCGTTCCCATCGCCCCAGTTACCAACCCTGATGCACCACCGACCCCGCCAAGGAACACTTCACCTCAGATTGATCCAGACGAACAGCAAATTCGCATGGCGAAGATGCAGCAGTTTCAGGAAGCGGTAAAGGCCAAGACTTCTGTATCGATCGAGCGTCAGCCAGGCCGTGGACCATCGTTCAACGACGCCCCGCAAACTCGCGAGGAAATGCTGTCCAGGATTGCAGACGTTCGGCGTCAAATGGAGCAGAACCAAAGTGCCGGCGACTCTAACCTCCCCTATCAAGCGCAACTATCTAAGGTTCGTTCTAGCCTCGGTGCCAACACCACAGGACAACAGGCACTGAGTATTGGTAACCAATCCGCTTCCGCGAAAAACAGCATTCAACAATTTGGAAACCCTGGACAAGGTGACCGGTGGAGACTCGACCAAGAGGTGCAGAACCCGAGATCCCGGTTCGAGCTACGCGCTCCGAGTGTGATCCCTGGCGTGATGATCAGCGGCGTGAATTCTGAGCTTCCCGGTCAAATCGTTGGGCAGGTTTCTCAGGATGTCTACGACTCGGCTACGGGAAGACACCTGCTGATCCCACAAGGCACCCGACTACTTGGCGTCTATTCAAGCGACCTGGTATATGGCCAGTCGGCGGTGCTGATTGCATGGCAGCGCTTGGTATTTCCTGATGGCAAAGCGCTTGACATTGGGTCAATGCCAGGCACAGATAGCGCTGGCTACTCTGGATTCCGCGACCAAGAGAACCACCACTATGTTCGCATTTTCGCTTCGGCCCTCCTCATGTCCGGTGTGACCGCCGGTGTTGCGTATAGCCAAAATCAAGGGCACAGCGCGGGCTACGAGCAGCCGTCAATTAACAGCGAGTTGCGGCAGGCACTCGGCCAACAGCTGGGGCAAGTCACCGCCCAAATGATCGCAAAGAACCTGAACATTGCACCTACCCTCGAAATTCGCCCCGGATACAGATTCAACATCATGGTTGTCAAAGATCTGGATTTTCCTGCCCCATACAAAGGGTTTGACTACTGATCACAAGGAGACCTTCCATGCAAATCGAAACGAGCATTTTTTCGGCGAGATTGGCCGCCCTGGCTTTGTCCGTCCTTGCAAGCCTCTTCACTCCAACAGCACATGCCGGTGTTCCAGTTATCGACGGCATCAATCTGCAACAAAACATCATCACTGCGAAGGAGCAGGTTGCGGCTGTAGCAAAGCAGATCCAGCAGTACCAAACGCAACTGCAGCAATACGAAAATATGCTGCAGAACACCATCGCGCCGGCTGCCTACATTTGGGATGCTGCCAACAGCACGATCAACCGGCTGCTCCAGCTTCAAGACACGCTCAACTACTACATCCATCGGACCGGCAGCATTGATTCGTATCTTGCTAGATACCAAGATGTCAACTACTACCGCTCATCACCATGCTTCACAGACGTGGGTTGCCCACAAGCACAGCGGCAAGCTCTCATCGACCTGAATGCTGACAGCTCCGAGGCTCAAAAGCGTGCAAACGACGCCGTTCTAAAGAGTGTCGAGCAACAGCAGCAGACTTTGAGATCCGATGCATCGAACCTCGCCCGGCTTCAGTTGCAGGCCACGGGTGCACGGGGACAAATGCAAGCGATACAAGCGGCAAATCAGCTTGCGAGCGCCCAAGCGAATCAATTGCTCCAAATCCGCGGACTTCTAGTTGCACAACAAAACGCGGCTGCCACACGCGCTGAGGCCATTGCAGACCGAGAGGCGCAGCAGTCCGCGGCTGACCAGCATTTCCGCTCAGGAAACTACACAAGAAGCCCACAGCGCAATTGGTGAAGTAGCTAGCTGGAATTCTGCTGGCGGAAACGCCGACAACTGGAACGTTGAAAGAAGGTAAATGATGGCAACCGCGATTGAATCTCTTCAAGCTTGGTGCTCAGCGAAACTCGGCCGTCTCAGCAGCACCCGTTTGCTTGCTATCAAAGCAGTGGGGGCAAGCTTGGCCATCAGTGCGCTCGTAGCCTCGTGCAACAAACCCTCTGCGCAGTCGGTCGAATGGTACAAGGCACACGACGCTGAAAGGCAGGCCACTCTTGAGCAATGCCGCGTGAGCGGCGACAGCGCCAAAACCGACGACAACTGCCGAAACGCTGCAGAAGCGGAATTTCTCTCCGGCAGCTACACCCCAAGTCCAGATCGGAAGTGGTGAATACGCCATGAAAAACAATCCAAATCGCTGGCTGGTTGGTCTGCTGCTTTTGCTCATAGCTGCGAAGGTGGTCGCAGCTCCACTAGACAGCTCTGGCGTCCTGGACAACATCCTTGATCGCTTTCGCGATGTGGCGAGCCACTGGTCTGTGGCCATAACCCGTCATGCCACCTGGCTGTTTTGGGGCCTTGCGCTGCTCAGCATGGCCTGGACCTTCGGGATGATGGCATTGAAGAACGCGGGGTTCACCGAAGCGCTTGCTGAACTCATACGCTTCCTGTCAGTCACCGGCTTCTTCTTCTGGCTTCTTTTGAACGGCCCAGCCATCTCGATTTCCATCACCGACTCGATGCGACAAATCGCAGCAGAAGCTTCAGGTCTCGGCCGGTCGCTGTCACCATCTGGCATCGTTGATATCGGCTTTGACATCGTTTCCAAGGTCGTTGACCAGTCATCAATGTGGTCGCCGGTAAGCTCCAACGTTGGCCTGCTCCTATCTGCAGTAATCCTAGTTTGCTTAGCTTTGGTAGGAGTGAATATGCTCCTGCTTTTAGTGTCAGCTTGGATGCTTGCCTATGGTGGAGTCTTCTTGCTGGGCTTTGGCGGCGGCCGTTGGACGTCAGACATCGCAATTAGCTTCTACAAGACAGTGCTTGGTCTTGGAATCCAAATCTTCGCGATGATTCTTCTTGTCGGTGTAGGCAAGTCGTTTGTTGATCAGTACTACGCATCCTTGATTGATGGCTCGATCACGCTTAAAAGCCTGTTCGTCATGCTGATTGTCTCAGTGATTCTGCTCAGCTTGGTCAATAAGGTTCCTCCGATGATGGCCAGCATCGTGCCAGGTGGTGGCGCCACTGCCGGCATTGGCAACTTTGGTGCAAGCTCTGTCATCGGAGCGATGGCGACAGCAGCAGCAGCAGCAGCAACCGCGGGTGCTGGAATCGCAGCTGGCGCGACATCGATGGCCGGAGGCGCCTCAGCTCTGAAGGCCGCATTCCAACAGGCTCAGCAACACATGGCAGACGGAACCGGGATGTTCTCGGGAGGAGGAAGTTCTGGCTCCGGCGAAGCAGGTGCGTCTAGCGGCGGATCAAAATCCAGTGCGTCGGGCACCGGCCCGACATCGGGTGGCAGTGGCGGGTTTAGGGCAGCAATGGGGTCTGCGATCAGCAGCGTCGGTTCCGCGATGAACACCACCAGCAGATTCGCGGCGGACATGAGTGCGAATCTCGCAAAGGGTGTTGGCACGGTTGCCAAGGACAAGGCGTCGAACATGATGGAAGCGGCGCGTGACAGGGTCAGCCAGACCACAGGCGGCAAGGTTGCCTCCGAGATCAACCGGCAAGCACTTCAAGAAAAGCAGACCGATGAGCCAGTCTCAAGTCCGCAAGGCAGTGATGGCAGTGATGAGTCATTTGCCGGCGATAGCCTTGGTAGCGGCAAGGCTGAGGCCACTTCAGCCGCGAATGATGAGGTGGCCGCTTTCGTTAACAAAAATCAACTTCAGTAGATCTGATCAGGTGAGCACGATGAACTGCAAAATGACTTTGGCTCTCGCAATCTTTGCCTCCCCGATTTTCTTGCCAGCGGTTGCGTTGGCCGATGTGGAGCTTCTGACTGGTGACACAAAACTTGCCTGCGAGACGATTCTGTGCCTTGCATCAGGCAATCCGCCAAATGAATGCAGGCCTCCACTGGCTCGCTACTTCAGCATCCATCACCGAAAGTGGAGTGACACCGTCAAGAGTCGTCGAAGTTTTTTGAAGCTCTGCCCTGCCGCAAATGACACGTCCTCTGCTGACATGCCAGCACTTGTCGAAAGTATGGTCAATGGTGCTGGCCGGTGTGATGCCAACTATCTCAATGCCAACAATCGGACCGTGATTCAAAGGAAAGTCTGCCTAACCGGCAATGGCGCCGATAGCGACGGCTGCTATTTGGAGGACGTTGAGGTGGTCAGCAATGTCAAGCCCCCCTACTGCACAGCCTACGTCGACAATCAATACACCTACATGCTCGGCGTGAAATACGTTGGCGATCCGCTCAATGGTGGTCATTGGGTCGCAGACTTGGGGCAGTAGCGATGCCAATTCCCGACATCCCGCCTCACCTTCAAGAGCGCATCGTATGTTCCATCACAGCAGCAATTAAGTACGAAGTCCCTGCGAACATACTCCTTGCTGTGGCAAGCAAAGAGGCAGGAAAGCCTGGCCAGTGGGTGAAGAACACCAATGGCACGCATGATGTCGGTCCTCTGCAGTTCAACACAACATATCTGCACGAGCTACGCAAGTACGGCATCACAGCTGATGATGTGGCACAAGGAGGCTGTTACTCATACGATTTGGCAGCCTGGCGACTGCGTGGCCATCTTCGGAACGATAGCGGTGACATTTGGACACGCGCGGCAAACTACCACTCTCGAACCCCACAGCACAATGCGCCCTATCGCGCGGATCTTGTAAAGCGTGCCGGCGAATGGCAGCGCTGGATTGAAGCTCGTTTCGAGACTTTCGACGCAACTAGATCTGCAGTTCAAATCGACCAATCCCCTGTCCCGCAGGCGCAAGTTTCACGGTCCTCGGATGCCTTGGATAGCCTGCAGCACAATCCTGCCGCAGCTAGGGCGCTAGCTGCCGTGTTCGGATCGCGCAGGTGATGAAGTTGACACGGTTCTCGCTACCGCGCCTGGTCGTCGCCGACGGTTCTCTAGAGGCATTGAAATGGCTTGGTTTGGTGCTCATGACGGGTGACCACATCAACAAGTATTTGCTCAATGGAACTGCGCCAATTCTGTTCTCTGCTGGGCGATTAGCGGCCCCTATTTTTGTCTTCGTTCTCGCGTTTAATCTCGCTCGCTCCGACTCTCGGGTTAGAGGGGTATATCAGCGAGTCATCATCAGGCTTGCAGTCTTTGGGGCGCTATCGACGCCCGCTTTCATAGCCCTTGGTGGGCTCGTCGCTGGGTGGTGGCCAGCCAACATTCTCTTTACCCTGCTGGCTCTCACTTCAACCCTGTTTTTCCTAGAGTGTGGTGGAGGAATCTGCATCACGACTGCCATTGCAATCTTCGTCTTTGGCGGCAGCTTGGTCGAGTTTTGGTGGCCGGCCATCCTTTTTGGAATAGCCGTGTGGTTTTATGCAAAGCGGCCGAGCTATGTGGCGTTCGCTTCGGCTGCTTTGGCGTGCTCTGCCCTGTCGTACATCAATGGCAACTCTTGGGCCCTAGTCGCACTGCCAGTCATTGTCGCCTTCACTAGATTCAAGATTTGTCTGCCGCGTTGTGCCTGGGCTTTCTACGCCTTCTATCCTGCTCACCTGTGTTTGATGTGGCTTGTTCGCATACCACTGAGCAACGCAGGCTATCTCTTTCTCACTTGACCACCTCCGGCCACAACCGATTGGCTACTCTGACAGGGCATATAAATTACTTGTCACGATCACAATAGAGTGCTCTACTTGAGAGATAACGATACTCTCTTAGAGCACAGATGGAGCATCCAAATAACGCCGTAGGGCCTCAGACGCGCAGCAAGCGGTCGAAGCGCAGCAGGTTGGTCCCCGTGCTGGCGCTGACCTCGATGGCCACTGGTCTACAGGCCGCCACTCAGTTTTTTGCGCATACCTTCAATTACCAGGCCACGCTTGGCCCCAGCTTTAACCACGCTTATGCACCGTGGTCGATCTTGTCTTGGTACAGCAAGTGGGGCGACCAGTTTCACAACTACTTCTTTACGGCCGGCAGCGTGGGAACCATGGTCGCCGCTGGTGGGCTGATCGGCACCGCACTGACAAAGATCATCGTCGCAAATTCCTCCAAGGCGAGTGAGTACCTGCACGGTTCTGCTCGCTGGGCAAATGAGGAGGACCTGATGGAAGCCGGCCTTCTTGGCAACGACCAAGGTGTGTATGTCGGAGCCTGGGAGGACAAGAACGGCACTGTTCACTACCTGCGTCATAACGGCCCTGAGCACGTCTTGACCTACGCCCCCACGAGAAGTGGCAAAGGTGTGGGCCTGGTCGTTCCTACTCTCCTGTCGTGGCCTCACAGCACGGTCGTCACCGACCTCAAAGGCGAGTTGTGGGCCATGACAGCCGGCTGGCGCCAGAAGCACGCAAAGAACAAGGTGATTCGCTTTGAGCCCGCAACCTTGAATGGTTCTGCCGCTTGGAACCCGCTGGACGAAATCCGCATCGGCACTGAGTACGAAGTCGGAGACGTGCAGAACCTCGCTACGCTGATCGTCGATCCAGACGGCAAAGGCTTGGAAACGCACTGGCAGAAAACATCGCAGGCACTGCTTGTCGGCGTGATTCTGCATGTCCTCTACAAGGCGAAGAATGAGGGCTCGCCAGCTACCCTGCCGCACGTCGATACCGTCATGGCCGATCCCAACCGCGACGTTTCCAAGTTGTGGATAGAAATGACGCAGTACAGCCACGTCAACGGCGAGAACCATCCCGTAGTTGGGGCAGCCGGTCGCGACATGATGGATCGGCCCGAGGAAGAAGCCGGCTCCGTTCTGTCCACCGCGAAGTCTTACCTTGCGCTCTACCGTGATCCGGTCGTGGCACGGAACGTCAGCAAGTCTGAATTCCGCATCAAAGACCTCATGAACAACGACGATCCGGTGAGTCTGTACATCGTCACACAACCGAACGACAAGTCTCGCTTGCGTCCTCTTGTGCGCGTCATGCTCAACATGATCGTGCGCCTGCTGGCCGACAAGATGGAATTTGAGCGTGTTATTTCAGACATGCCCTGGTGGCGTCGAATGCTGGCGAACCTGGGCTTTAAGCAAGCCGCGCAGTCCTACCTGCGCTCGAAAAAGTCCTACAAGCATCGCCTGCTCGGCATGATCGACGAGTTCCCAAGTCTTGGGAAGCTCGAAATCTTGCAAGAGTCGCTGGCTTTCGTCGCTGGCTACGGGATCAAGTTTTATCTGATCTGCCAAGACTTGAACCAGCTCAAAAGCCGTGAAACTGGCTACGGGCCCGACGAGACGATCACGTCAAACTGCCATGTCCAGAACGCCTATCCGCCTAACCGCATTGAGACCGCCGAACACCTGTCAAAACTGACGGGGCAGACTACGGTTGTCAAAGAGCAAATCACCACGAGTGGCAAGCGCGCGAGCAGCTTGCTGGGGCAAGTCTCTCGCACCATTCAAGAAGTGCAACGGCCTCTGTTGACGATAGACGAGTGCCTCCGTATGCCAGGGCCCAAGAAAGATGCTGACGGGCAGATCAAAGAAGCCGGCGACATGTTGGTGCACGTTTCTGGATACCCAATGGTCTACGGCCGCCAACCTCTCTTCTTCAAAGATCCGATCTTCACCGCTCGCGCTGCAGTCCCAGAGCCCAAAGTCACAGACAAGCTACGTCAGCTGCACGCACCAACAGCAGCGGAGGTTGTCACCATATGACTACGTTCTTGATCGCAGCACTGGGTGCGACAACGCTGCTCGCCCTGTTGCTAATTGTTGCCATTGCGCGGAGCGACAACTCCCACGCCAACGCGCGCAAAGAGTGGCTGGAGGAACGCCGGGAAGTCGCCACACATATCCAAGACATCGAACGCTACATCCAGGGCGTGGTGCGAGTGCTCAATACAAACGTTGGCGGAATTAGCAAGCGCATCAGCGAGAGCGCCGAAATCGCCGAAGCTATCCAAGCGCACGCACCCGACTTGTTCAAGCAGTGTGACGGGCTGGCGTATTGGCTCCACGCCAACGATCAGTTCTTGGTCAGCTTGTACGCCGCCGCTGAGGACAGGATCGAGCATGATCATCGCTGGCGCCTCCATGTCATGAAGGAGGAGGGACGTGACGAGGTCTTCTATCAGATCTATGACAGCGCTGGGCTGCGTCCGCCGCTAATTGCGGGGACCCACCTATGAACCGCGCCCTTACGAAACTCGCGGCAGGCATTGCCGTCATTGGCGTGGTTGGCCTAGGCCTGGCGGGTGCCGGGTACTTCGCCGGGGCGCGCGTAAACACGACCAAGAGCATTCCTGTTGGCCTGTACTGGACGAGCAACGCTCCGGTGGATAGAGGAGCCTATGTCCTCTTCTGCCCACCAAAGCTGGGGGTTTTTGATGACGCCAAGGAGCGCGGCTACATCGGCGCCGGCTTCTGCCCAGGTGACTTTGGCTACATGATGAAGCGCGTTTTAGCGGCTAAAGATGATGCCGTGGCCGTCACAGATGACGGCGTGCGCGTCAATGGGGAGTTGCTACCTCTCAGCGCGCCAATCAAGGCCGACAAAGCAAATCGGCCCCTACCACGCTACCAACCCGCCCGCTACACCCTTGGCAACTCCGAGGTGCTTCTGATGTCGGACGTCAGCGCCACATCGTTCGATGGCCGCTACTTCGGCCCAATCAATCGTTCACAAATCAAGACCGTGATCTACCCGGTCCTAACTTGGTAAAGGAGACATCAACCTATGCGCCTTTTCATTGCTGAAAAGCCATCCGTCGCCAAGGCCATCGCAAGCGAGCTTGGAACCACCAACAAAGGCGACGGCTACATCGAATGCGGCACCGACAAAGTGACTTGGTGCTTCGGGCACATGCTTGAGCAAGCAGAACCGGACGAATACACGCCCGATGACGTGCCAAGAAGCCAGTCCGGCAAGAAGGTCTGGCGCGTTGATGAACTGCCCATCATCCCCCAACGTTGGATTCTCAAACCAAAGGACGATGCCAAGAAACAGCTCGCAGTGATCAGCAAGCTCATCAAGGAAGCCGGGGAGATCGTCAACGCCGGAGATCCTGATCGAGAGGGCCAGTTGCTGGTTGACGAGGTGCTGGAGCACTTCCACAACAGCAAGCCGGTCCGGCGCTTTTGGGTGTCCGCGCAAGACTCAGTGTCCGTCAAGCGTGGTCTGGCTTCTTTGAGGGAGAACACCTCATATGCCGGCTGGTCGGACGCAGCCCGAGGGCGTCAGCGGGCCGACTGGCTGATCGGCATGAACCTCAGCCGCGCTTACACGCTGCGCGCGCAGCGCGGCGGCTCGCGCGTCCTGCTGACCGTAGGTCGCGTGCAAACGCCCACGCTCTCTCTTGTGGTCGGCCGCGACCGCGAGATCGAAGCATTCAAGGCGGTGCCTTACCACACCATTCGCGCCGTAGTTAAGCACGCCGGCGGCACTTTCACCGCCGCATGGAAAGCAAGAGACGAGCAGGACGGCCTGGACAGCGAAGGCCGCCTTGTCGATACAGTTGTGGCCGATGCGCTGGTGGCGTCCGTGAAGGGCCAGCCCGGCACCATCGCCGCCTACAAGCAGGAGGCGAAGAAGCAGAACCAGCCCCTGGCCTTCTCGCTGTCCGACATTACCGCCGTAGCATCGGCGAAATTCGGCTACAGCGCCGAGGACGTGCTCAACGCCTGCCAGGCGCTCTACGAGACGCACAAGCTGACCTCGTACCCGCGCACCGACTGCGCCTACCTGCCGGAGTCACAGCATGCCGACGCGCCGCGCGTACTGGAGGCCGTCAAGCACGTGAACCCCGAGCTGGCCGGCCTGATCGATGGTGCCGATCCGCGCATCAAGTCCAAGACCTGGGACGACTCGAAGATCACGGCGCACCACGGCATCGTGCCAACCATGCAGAAAGGCAGCAAAGCCGCCCTCAACGAGCGCGAGCGCAACATCTACGACCTGATCGTGCGCGCCTACTTGGCGCAGTTCTATCCCCTGCACGAATACATGCAGACCACCGTGGGCGTGGAAATCGCAGGCGAGAGCTTCGCGGCCAGCGGCAAGGTGGTCACGCGCAACGGCTGGCGCGACGTGTACGGTCAGGCCGACGAAGAAGGCGAGAAGGACGACGACGACAGCGGCACGCAGGCGCTGCCTGCGATGGCCCAGGGCGACGCCGTGCACTGCGCCGACGCCACCCGCAAGGATGCCAAGACGAAGCCGCCGGCGCGGTTCACTGAAGGCACTCTGATCCGAGCGATGGAGAACATCCACAAGTTTGTCAGCGACGCCGAGCACAAGAAGATGCTGCGCGAGGGTGACGGCATCGGCACGTCCGCCACCCGCGCGTCGATTATTTCGGAGTTGAAGCGACGCGAATTCCTGGCCGTCAAGGGCAAGCAGATCACCAGCACGACCCTCGGTCGCAGCGTCATCGACGCATTGCCCGAGGTTGTCAAAAGCCCGGTGCTAACGGCGCTCTACGAGCGAATGTTGAAAGGCGTCGAACAGGGATCGGCCGCGCTCGACGCCTTCATTACGAAGCAAGAGACGTTCATCCGCGACCAGGTGGCGAAAGCTAACACAGGGGCCGTAACCATCGCCGGTGGCAAGGAAGGCACGCCAGTGTCGGCCATCCACAAGTGCGTGGTGTGCACCAGTGGCTTGTCGCGCCGGCCAAGCAAAAAGAAGGGGCAATTTTGGTGGGGCTGCAGCAACTTCCCCACCTGCAAGCAGACCTATCCCGACCTTAAAGGTCGGCCCGACTACAGCAAGGGCGGCAACGGGGCCGCTCTCTAGTCACCACCACGAAAGGAAGAAACATGACGCTACGTGAACAGATTGCAAAGGCAGTCAAGGCCGCAAACGGCAACGCGGACCAAGCTGCAATTGCGATCTGCCGGCTACTTGAAGATGAGATTGGATTGGAGGGCAACGGTTGGTTCGACAACGACAAGGAAATGCTTGCACTGCTTTCGGAGCAAAGCTGATGGAGAAATTCACCGTTACCCCGCCGCCTGCTCCAGTCATCGACAAGGAGAAAGCTCTGAATGCGTTATGGATGTTTGTTGAAGGCATTGGCTTTGACCCCTCTAAGGTCGTTGCGGCCTTCGCTGACCATGAACCGTTTTCTCTCGGTTCGGCAGTTGGGGCCGCCCGCTCTGCGGTGGTGCCCCACCTGCCGGCAGACGCAGCCCGAATTTTTTGCAGCAACTTAGGAGATCGAACATGACAGAGCAAACCACTCGACAAGCGGCCAATGACGAGCCACTGGGCGTCCTTCCGCTGGTGGACGACGACGCCGCCGGTCGCGAGGCCGTGCGAGAGAAGATGACCGACGCACTAACGCCAGGCTTCCAAGTCGAGTTCGACCCTGACGAGGCCGAGCGCGTTGGCGCATTTGTGGAGGATGCCTTGTCTGAGCAGGACGCCGCCGCCAGTGGCGACGACCTGGTGGAAGTGGATGGCGCTCTGGAGCCGGCATTCCTGGATGACGAAGGCCCGAGCGCCGACCTTCCTCCCTTCATCACCACCACCAACGCCCGCGAGCTGTACAGCCCGCGAGCTGGCGAGACGGTCGCCCAGGCGGCCGCGCGCAAGGCATCGGAAGGGTGACCCATGCCCATCACGAGAGCCGAGGCACAAGGGGTGACGCGGGCTTTCGTGCGCGACTACCCCGGTGCGCTGGACCTGGCCTACAAGTTCCGCGAGGACGCGACCGAGCTGTACGGCCCGCGCGCCGCCGAGGTGCCAGCAGGGATGAAGGGCGGCTATGTGCCAAAGGAGACGATGCACACCAACCGCGCCTTTCGAGGCCGCGTGGACGTGCCCTTGCTGAACATCGAGAGCGCTGGCGACCTGCTGATGACGCTGCGGCACGAGGTGCTGGGCCACTACGGGGCCAACACCTTCGCACCGGCCGAGAAGCGCGCTTTGCTGGACGGCCTGGCGGCCGCCCGCAACGAACCCACTCTCAAGCCGCTATGGGATGACGTGAGCCGGCGCTATGCCGACCAGTCCCTGGACGTGCGCGCCGAGGAAGTGTTTGCCCTGCATTGCGAGGGCATCGAGCCAAGCCAGCACCAGGTCGCCGATCAGGCGCTGCGGCGCGGCCAACAGTCATTCACGGAAACCTGCGTCGCCCGCGTGCGGCCGATGCAGGCCGACGACCTGCACAACATCGCGTGCATGGTCGCCCAGGGCCTGCGCGACCGCTCCAGGACACAGCAGAACTTCCCTCAGTTCAACGAGCTATTCCGAAGGGACGAGAACATGGAGCCGAAGAAGCCGTTTCACGAAGTCGTGGCCGAGAAGCTGATCGAGCAGCTCAAGGCTGGCACCGCACCGTGGCAAAAGCCGTGGGAGCCGGGCGAACCCAATGCCTACTTGCCGATGAACCCAACCACCGGCAAGCGATACAAAGGCATCAATGCGATTCACCTGATGGCCCAGGGCCACAGTGATTCGCGCTGGATGACATACAAGCAGGCAGCGGCCGCCGGCGCACAGGTCCGCAAGGGCGAGAAGGGAACGCCGGTCCAATACTGGAAGTTCAGCGAAGAGCAAGACAAGGTGGACGGCAACGGCCGCCCGGTGCTCGATGCGAAGGGCCAGCCCGTCAAGGAAACCGTGATGCTGGAACGCCCTCGCGTGTTCTTTGCGACGGTGTTCAACGGCGAGCAGATCGACGGGCTGCCGCCGCTCCAGCCCAAGAAGGAACAGACCTGGAACGCCGTTGAGCGCGCTGAGCACATCCTGAAAGCCTCGGGCGCAACGATCACGCACGCGGCAGGTGATCGCGCGTTCTATCGGCCTTCGACTGACAGCATCACCCTGCCCGAACGCGGCCAATTTCCCAGCGGCGACCGCTACTACGCGACCGCGCTGCACGAACTGGGTCACTGGACCGGACACCCGTCGCGGCTGAACCGCGACCTGGCGCACCCGTTCGGCAGTCAGGGTTACGCCAAGGAAGAGCTGCGCGCAGAGATCGCGTCCATGATCGTCGGCGACGAATTGGGCATCGGCCACGATCCCGGTCAACATGCTGCCTATGTCGGCTCATGGATCAAGGCACTTCAAGACGAGCCGCTGGAGGTATTCCGCGCCGCCGCCGACGCCGAGAAGATTCACGGCTACGTGCTGGCCTTCGAGCAAAAACAGGTTCAGGACCAGAGCCAGGCGCAGCCGCAGGCACAAAGCGAAAGCGTACTGGTCGCGCTCGAATCGGCCGGCTGGACGCGAAGCAACGGCGGTGCCGTCGCGTCCAAGTCCTTCGAGACAGTGAACGGCCAGAAAGATGCGCTGGTCTTCATGACCGCAGGCGATGGCCTCAACCGCACGCTGCAATTCCAGTACATCAGCGAGGGCCGCAATGTCACGGAGGCTGACGGCGTACTTATCCCGGTGGGCGCGACGGCTGAGCAGGCCGCCGAGCTTGCGACGGCCGCAGCCGCGAGGGCCGAGAAGTCGATACAAGATTCCTACGGCGTGCGCATCGCCGCGATGCTGGACGCCGGAAGGGAGCAGAGGCAGGCACAGGACAACGGAATTGCCCAGGTCTTGGCTGTGGACGTTGCCGAAGTCCTGGAGAACGCTGACCTCGATTTCAGCCACTACCAGGCGTACCAAGGAGCCAGTCTGGAAGACGCCTTGCGCAGCCGTGGCCTTGAAACCGTGGGCAGCATCACCGGCAAGGACCCAGAACAGTTCTATGCCTCGGCCCATAACCGGCTGTCGTCTGTGTTCGGCATCGATCCCAGCCACACCGATGTGGACAACGCCTACTTGGAGCGCAAAGGCTTGGCCCAGGCCTTCGCAAACAAGGCCGAAAAGCTCCACCAGGCGCAAAAGCTCCTGCAGCACGACCAGGCACCCGACCAGTTGACGGCCCTGCCCGCGGCAGCCGTAGACAAGGAGGCAAGCATGAACCTACCGACCAACGATCAGGCGGTTGCCCTGCTGGCAGCACATCCGGCCGACGTGGTGCAGGGCATCGAGCTGGCCGCAGATGCACGGCGACAGTTAGCCGCTGGCAAGATCGACGGCCAGGAGTACGCGGCTGCAACCCGTCAACACCTTGGCGTTGAGCTGCCACCCGACTGGAGCGGCGAGCTACGCATCGTCGGCGTCATTGCGGCCAACCAGGACGGCCAGTTCCAGGTCCTCGCACGGCAGCCGTTCCAGGTTCACGCGCGCAAGGCTGATGCCCAGTTCGGCGAGGACGCCTTTGCGTTTGTCGCAGGCACCCGCACCGAAGCCCAGGCTGACACGCTGGTCGAGCGCCTACGCTTGGTCGATGCGCTTAGCACTGACGATCAATACGAGCGTGCAGCCAAGCTCGCCCGCGTGCAGGAAGAGCGCGTGAGCCGCGACCCCAGCGCCACCGAGGAAGATATTTCAGCCGCTAAAGAGGCTCGCAAGACCGCCGAGGCCTTGGCCTTGGTAAACGACACGGACGCACAGCGCCGCGCCACTGAACTGGAACGCCAGGACCGCGAGCAGCAGCAGGCCGGTCGGAATTACATCAACGTACCCTTCAAGGAAAAGGACCAGGCCAAAGCCCTCGGTGCGCGCTGGGACCGGCAGGAGCAGTCCTGGTACGTGCCAGCGGGGGTCGACCCCTCCCCGTTCGCCAAATGGGCGCCAGGAGCCGCCGGAGCGGCCTTACAACCGCGTTCGCCACCAGCTGCCTCCCGGGCAGCTGGTGGGGTTGAAATACCGACACAGCAGGCCGAGCAAGACCGCCAGTACCTCGCAGTGCCCTACGAGCACCGCACCGAAGCGAAGGCCGCTGGCGCGCTGTGGGACAAGGCGGCGAAGTCCTGGTATGTCGGCCCGCGCGCCGACCTTGCGAAGCTCGAACGCTGGAAGCCCGAAAACGTGCAGGTCCAGCAGGAGCCGGCCATGTCACCGAGGGAAGAGTTCGCAGAAGCCATGCGCAGCGCCGGCCTGTTCGTCGGCTCGAACGCCCAGGGCGATCACCCTGTCATGGACGGCAAGCGGCACCGCGTGCCGGTTGATGGCGGCAAAAAGGGCGCGCTCGATGGCTTCTATGTGGGCCACCTGGACGGCCACCCTGCCGGCCGGATCATCAACAACAAGACCGGCGCGGACATTACCTGGAAGAGCAAGGGCTACGCCCTCAGCGACCAGGAGAAAGCCAAGCTCCTGGCCGAGGCGGCTGACAAGCTGGCCCAACGTGCCGCCGAGCAGAACAAGGCGCAAGAGGCAACGGCGCAGCGCGTCGGCCGTCAGATGGCCGACCTCGTGCCGGTCGAGCAACCGACGCCCTACCTGCAAGCCAAGGGCATCCAAGCGCACGCCGGCGTGATGACGGACCGCGAGGGCCAGATGACTTACATCCCGGCCTTCGACAAAGACGGCAAACAGTGGACGATGCAGTACATCCAGGAGGACGGCACCAAGCGGTTCGCCAAAGACAGCAAGAAGGAAGGTTGCTTCCACCCGGTCGGCGGGATGGAGGCGCTGGCCGCAGCACCGGTGCTGATGATCTTCGAGGGCTACGCCACGGCCGCCCAGGTGGCCGAGGCGGTGGGCCATGCCACAGTCTCCGCCTTCGATAGCGGCAACCTCGAAGCCGTCGCAAAGGCGCTGCACGAGAAGTACCCTGACAAGCCAGTCATCATCGGCGGCGACGACGACCGGCACCTGGTCATGACGCACGGGAACAACCCAGGCCGGGAAAAGGCAGAGGCGGCGGCCCAGGCCGTGGGCGGCAAGGCAATCTTTCCGATTTTCACGCCTGGCGAGAACACCTACCCGCGCGAGCTACCGGCAATCACGCCCGACAGCTTCAAGACCCACTTGCGGGCCGAGCAGCGCCTTGCCGACGCAGCCGCTGGCAAGGTTGAGCTGGCCGACGAGGAAGCGGCCAAGCTCAAGGCGTCGATGTTGACCGTGCCGCAACTCGCAGCGCTGTCCATGATGAAGCAGCACACCGACTTCAACGACCTGGCGCAAAGGAGTGCTTTAGGCAAAGAAGGCGTCAGACGACAAATAACAACCGCTGCTTCTATGCAATGCAGCCAACCTCAAACAAAACCGCGCGTTCAGAAACAGGAACGTCGACCACGCTCAGCACACATGTAGGCGACAACGCAAGGGGTGTATCGAAGTAACGGGCCGGCCGCTCCCGGTAACACAACGGAGAAATTCAACATGGAATTTTGGAACAAGCAGATCAACAACCTTGAAAAAGCACTACTTGGTAAAGCTCCTGCCCTGCTGCTGCACTACCTCCGCACTGCCTCGCCTGTGGCAATCACAGAACTGGCAGGCGAGGCGCTGCCGGTGAGTGAAAACGTTCGGTCAGCCGTCATTGCCAGCCTGATCGCACGATTGAACTCCGGCTTGCAAGGCAAGACAACTTCGAGAGAGGCTTTGGAAACGTTGATGCAGTCCATGCCTCACGATCAACGCATCCTCACCATCGAGGACGTGCCGGAGCTGCACCTAAGCACAGCATCGTAAATCGGCACGAGCATGACCCACAGCCGCATGCGCTCGGCGGCGAGAGCCCTCGCTCGAGGCCGGGCCCGGCCTGCGCCAGGTTGGCCACCCTGCCTTGGACATCGACGGCGCCGGCGCGGCCCGCTTGGAACGCTGCGCCCAGTACGACCTGACTGGCAATACTGCCGCCACGCACGCCTGGCTGTAGCCCTTCTGGCCGCACAGCACGATCCAATCAGCCTTCCATCATCGCTGCAAGCACTTTCTGGCCGGTGTCTATGCACAGCCCCAGGAAGGCGTGGCGAAAATCGCGCTCATATGCTCCGTCCCTTGACCTTGATGCCTCCCTGAGCGGTCAACAAGACCTTGTCCCCAACCGACAAACGCTTCATGCGACTAATGGTTGTTGTTGTCACTGGCAACACCATCACTTCTCCATTGCGCCGCAAGAGCATGAGTGTCTCCCCTGCAACATGACGGAGCCCAGCAAATTCAGCTGGTCCTTCGTCCTGTGACGTCGACAGGCGATGCCTCTCTATGTCAATGCCCTTCGCCCGTTTCTCCTCTCGCTCAACCACGTACTTTTCAGCCGCCGTTTGTGCGCGATCTATTCCTGGCCTATGAAGACTCCGTCGCACCCCGTTATCACGTTCGCCTCTTTGGTGCTCCACGTCACGAGGTACATCACCCGGCAGTAGCACTTCACTTCTACTGGCGAGCTGAACCACACCGAGTTCGGACAAGTTTCGCAAACGGTTTTGACTGGCGGCCGGCGGCTGGCGTCCAATGCGTCCAATGTGGGGCTTGTCGGCCCCTCGACTTCCTGCTCTGGCAGGACCTGACCGCCCGACTCCGGTGGGTTCTCGAAGGTTGGGGCGGCCTCCTGTAGCAGCGCCATTGCTGCGGCGATTTCGTCGTCCTCGTTCATGAGAGGTTCCTTGGGTGTCTTCTCGGTGGTCATGGTTCGGCCCTTTCTTGGCAATTTGTGAGCGGCTTTGCTCGGCATCCTGCTCGCTCAAAGCATCCTCGTGAACTGCGCCGGCATGTCGAGCCTGCGCTGGTGTGAATTCGATGTGTACTCCTGGCGACCCGGCAGCGGCCAACTTGGCGTGAGTTGCTGCGGTATCAACAAGATGTTGGCGGCGCTGCTCCAGCGCCGCGTCGTCAAAGGTGATGCGAAGTCTCGCAGCTGCCGCGACTTGAGCAATGCGTTCTTTAAACTCAGCACTTCCGCTCACCGCAATACGGTCACCATAGCGATGCATCGCCATGCGTAGCGCAGCTTCCAGGCCATGCTCACCTGCGCCACGAGAGACGTTCAATAAACGACCGTCATCACGAATTGCCGTAGAGCCAACACGATAGATGATCGTGCCGGCCTTCGTGATGTTGTCTGGTTTCAGACCTGGCACGGTGCCGGGTCGCAGGATTTTCTCCCCGCCGACTGTTTCTTTGGATCGGTCCTGGCGAGGTTCGCGAGCACGTAATGCAGCAAGGGCCTCGCTATTGCCCTGAGAAGCCATTGCCTTGAGCCAGTCAGCCCAAGCAAGACGCGAATGTGTCTGATAGGCCGCCTCTCGGTCTTTCAGATAGTCGGCGTTGATCCTCGTGAGGTCGTTGCGCAACGACCTGCTCGCAAGTGCATAAAGAAGCTTCTTGTTGACGCCTGGCCCTTGCAGCATCTTGATCGCTGCTCGCTTTAAACGATTAGAACGCTTAGCAGCGGCAACTAGACGTTCCTTCTTCGACCTTGCTTGTTCGACGGCATTGCTACGTGCAACATTCAGGCTCAGCTGTTCCGTTTTGTACCGTGCATGAAGCTCAACCGAGTTAATCTGCTTGTTGAAGATTGGTTGCTGGCTGTAGCTCCTGCCCCCATCGATCTGCATTGTCCGAAGGTCTGAGAGATTGCCTTGCTGCCCCTTACTGCGCGGTGGCGGCCTACTCCCAACCTTCTCAACTCTCGGCGCTTGCGAGCGTCGTGTTGCCACAGCAACTGTGGATGGCTCCCGCACGATAGGCGCCTCATATGCCCCAAGTCTGCTTTCGAGCTTTGTTTTGGACAATTCCCGAGCAACCGAACTTGCCTTCACACCGACCCTACCGGAGCGATCGGTGATGACTAGCCCATTGCCACGCTCGCTGAGCACAAGCCCATTACTGCGCATCACCTCGTGTAGCTCGGCCCAAGAACGCGCATTGGTCATCTGCTGAGCACATTCACGCTTGATCCAACCCAACAGACTTTCAACGCCTGCGTGGCGCTCCATGTCACCGGCAAGATTCTCCGAGCGAGTTTTTCCGGCCATATGGTTGTCAGCACTTAGACCATATTCCAGCTCAAGCTTTTCGCAGATATCACCTAACGTCTTGTAATCGTTAAAAGGTGTATGGATTGTGTATCTTGTTGGATGAATCTTGTTAATGGCAACGTGTATATGAAGATTATCCGTGTCGTGATGCACAGCACTAACGCGTTGGTGATCGGCGAATCCAAGTGCCGCGCATATCCGCGCCTCAATTGCTTCCAGAATTTCAGGACTCGGACTTTCTCCTTCTGGGAAAGAAATAATTAGGTGGTAGGTCTTGTCAGACTCAGAACGAGTATTGAGCGCTTGAGTTGCCTGAACTTCGAACGCCGCATCAAGGGGGTTGTCTTGGAAGCAGTTAGTGACGGTAACTCGTCCAACACGTTCCTGCTTCGTTTGCGGATCATTCAGGTATTCAACAAGTTCGCGGAAGTCGCTCTTCTTGACCTTGCGCATGGGGACGTGTTTTGCAATCACATAAACTCCGCGACCCAGGGGCTTTTAGCGGCTAAAGAGATCACCCATGCACCACTTTATTCATGACCTGACGCAGATCATCTTGCGTAGCATCGATTTTCGCCAAAAGCGCTCTAATAGTTGCTGGCGAAAAATTAGCCGTGCGTTTATCGTCGCTTAACCACAGCTTAAGCAGACCGCCCAAGCGTCCAAGATCGCCATTAACTTTAGCCAAGTCGCTAACTCGACGCTGATCTAGTATGCCCCTGACCTCATAGCCCTGCCCAACGCGAAGCAGGTAAGTCGACATACTCAAGCCGGCTGCATCAGCCTTGGACTGCACTATCGCGCGCTCTTCGGGTAGGCAGTACACCTTGATAGGCGCGCTGCCTTTCCGCGTTGGTGTGTCTTGCATCGCTTTTCCTCTTTAAAGCGGCGGTAGCCGCTGGCCTCGCAGAGCAGGATTCCCGTTGAGCACCATAGGTGCGAATAAGGGAAGTGAAGTTGGAACACCGGCTTGCCGGTGGGCCCACTTCACATATCCTGCCCGGGTTTCAAGCAATTTTACGCCATGGGGCGACTTTGTTCAACCGGCACAAAGGCTTGCTTTTTTCATGCTGCTAGCGTTTACTAGACACGATTGCGCAATCATCACAAAAAGAACGTGAGAACAAGGCTATTTTGCTAAAATCGTGGATGAAAGAACGAGTGAACAACGAAACAAGAAACGTTAGGTGACACATGGCAAAGAGCTTGTCGGAACGCATAGCGGAACGGACAAGAAAGAAGAGTCCCTCCCGCAACGCACAAAACCGGGCTGCTTTTTTGGCTCTTCGAGGTGATGTCAAGCAAGCGCTCGATGATGGTTGGCCAGTCAAAAGCATTTGGGAAACCCTACATGATGAGAGTAAGGTGACTTTTAGTTACCAGGCTTTTCGAGGCTATGTGAATCGATTAATTCTTTCTGAAAAGGAAGCTTCGATTTCATCTCAGACAGAAAAGCCAATCATCGAAAAAAAGGAGGTACAGGAAAAAATAGAACCGCCAAAGAAAAGGCCGGCTCAAATTGCCGGCTTCGTATTTCAAGCAAACCCCAATGAAAAGGATTTAATATAATGGCAAAAATTCATATGACTTTGCAGGGCAAGGGTGGCGTAGGGAAATCATTTATATCGACCACTGTAGCCCAATACAAATTACACAAAAAACATACACCATTGTGCATTGACACCGATCCAGTTAATGCTACGTTTTCGGGGTTTAAGGCATTGAATGCAAAACACCTTGAAATTATGGAGGATGATGAAATTAATTCTCGCCACTTTGATAAATTGATCGAGATCATCGCATCATCAAATGATGATGTGATAATCGACAATGGCGCGTCATCATTTGTTCCGTTATCACATTATCTGATCAGCAATCAAGTGCCTGCTCTTCTACACGAGATGGGGCACGAGCTTGTTGTGCACACAGTAGTGGCCGGTGGTCAGGCACTAATTGACACTTTAAGCGGATTCGCGCAACTTGCAAGACAGTTTCCAACGTCCTCTCCTTTCATTGTTTGGCTACATCCTTACTGGGGGCCAATTGAACACGAAGGCAAAGGTTTCGAAGAAATGAAGGCTTACAAAGAGAACAAAGACAGAGTTTCAGCGATCATTCAAATACCCACTCTCAAGGAAGAAACCTACGGTCACGATATGACTGAAATGCTCAAGGATCGATTGACTTTTGATGAGGCCATCGCTTCCCCATCTCGGACCATCATGACAAGGCAACGCCTAAAAATCGTTCGTGATCAGTTGTTCTCCCAAATCGACAACGCGGCGGTTCTGTGAAAGATCAGATCGAAGAAGTTATCAAGGAGATTGCAGCGAAACACGGGATCGCTGTTGGTCGCGACGATCCCATTCTTGTTTTGCAGACCATCAACAATCGTTTGATGCTGGACAGCCAGAAGGCTCAGGAAGCAATGCTGCAGCAATACAAAGAGGAATTGGAGGGCATGATGGCCCGCTGGAGTGACGACACCAAGCTTCGGGCGGAACGGATGCTAAATGCCGCTATGGGTGCCAGTAAGGAAGCGATGGCCAAAACAATGCAAGATGGGGCAGTCGTTGCAGCCGACGCCTTCCGCAAGGAGGTAGATACAGCTTTGGCTCACGCAAACGCACAGCTACGCGCTACACGCAACTTGTCAAGGTGGAACTTAGCAGTAGCTTCAATTACCCTGCTGGCTGCCGGGGTGGTTGCTTGGGCCACACTAGGACACTAATCCTTCAGAGATTCTGAAAGTCCCAAGCGACGCCCACCCTCTTCCCTCCTTCCTTCGCCGGCTGCCATTTTCTTTTCTTTCTGTCGCTTCAGAGACTGATGCCGCCGGGCTGCCTCACGCATTTCGTCCCATTCTTTGGCCAGATCAGGCTGTTCAGCCCGGAGCTTGCGTGTCGCAAGTTCCTCTATCCTTGGCGCATGGATGCCCATTCCGTCCTTGATTTCGCGGACGCTTTCGAGCCGTGCGTGCAGCCGCTCCATCGTGCTTTGCTGTAACTGCACCTGAGCCTGCCACTTTGTCCGTGTACGTGGAAGTGAAAGAAGGCCAGGTTGACTTGCAAGAGTACGTTGTATGCGAACTGCCTGCTGCTCGATTAGAACTTCAAGCCGATCTTCAAGGCGCTCCGCCTGATCACGCTTTGCTTCAACTTGCGCTGCAAAAGCAGCGCCAAATTGCGATTCCAAAGGCGTGGCTTCGAGCAGAGCACTCTGTTCCGCGAATGCCTCCTTTGCGTACTCCAAAAGAAGGTCCCCCTGTAACTCCACATCCCCGGGAGACTGTGCAAACAGTCGACCAACACGGGCATCTTGCGGCTGAATCAAGCTCGACTCCTTTAGCTGCTAAAGCTCATCTACAACATTAACCCTCAATCAAGGCAACCAAAGTCACACGACTCAGCTCAGCGTCAAACTCTTGGCCATCATCCTCATACTTGAGCCAAGCCCAACCGTCTACAGGCGGGCGGCGATTGAGAATAATACGGGCCGGCCGGTCGTCGTGCTTGACCTGGATGATGGCCTTCTTGAGTTTGTCCGGGTCAGCCTCTTTCTGCTCCTTCTTTCCTCTAGCGTCATCATCCTGCGAGCCTTGCTCTCCCTCGACCTCGCCATCCGTCTTCCCACTGAACGCATCTACGGTGTTCGGGTCGCGCTGGCCGCCTTCCTGGTCGTGCTTGTCCTCTAGGTACTCGCGCAGCAGCTTGACCGATCCGCGCGTCAGCTCCTGACTGTCGTCCGCCAGCCATGCAGCTACCTCGTCGGGATTCTTTTTGAATGCTGTCACCAGTTCGTTGACGACCGTCACGTCCTTGGCCCGCCCGCCGTGGAACGCCTCCGCAATCGGCTCGGGAAGGTCAAGCAATGTCACATGCTGCGTGATGAAGGCAGCCGACTTGCCGATCTCCTTGGCAATCGCACCCTTCTTCTTGCCCTTGGCCAGCATGCGCCCGATGAAGTCTGCGATCTCGCGCGCCGTCAGATCGTTGCGTTGCAGGTTCTCGATGACCTGATCCGCCTCGTTGTAGTCATTGTCGATGAAGGCAGGGATCGTCTCCTTCACTGCCCACTTCGAGCCTCTATATCGGCGCGCCCCATGGTTGATGATGTAGCGGCCGGGAGCGGCTGGGTTCTCGCGCACGCTGATCGGCGACTTCACACCACGCTCTTTGATCGTCGCGCCAATCTCCGCGATGCTCTCCGGGCTAAAGCCGGGGTTGTCAGCAGAGCGCGGCTGGTTCGGGTCTTCGTCGATCAGGCTGATGCGCAGCTCTCGCGGCCCCTCGTTCGCTGCCGGCTGCTCGGTCAGCAGGCCGCCCAGATCGCCCAGGCCATCGAGGCCCAGCCCGAATGCCTGTGGCTTGTCCTGTTCGGCCCTCTTTGTGTTTGTCTTGGCGCTCATCTCGCGATCTCCATCTTTGTGAATACATAAGCGGCCAGTGCTCGCACCTCTTGCGTCGCTTTACGGGCGGCGGTCTTCCGCACCTTCCACACTGGCATCTGCTCGCCCAGCGCCTCGGCAATGCTGTCTCGGTTCCCTACGCTGATTGGCAGCACGAGTTGCGGGTATGCCTGGCGCAGTGCCTCGAGGTTGTTGATGTGCCGCTGCTTGCGGCCGTCCACCATGTTCGGAAGCATCCCGAGGAATGCCAAGCGAGGGTTCTCCTTTCGCAGGTTGCTGACGACAGCAACCATCTTCTTCATGCCCTGCAAGCTGTACGCCTCCATTTCGATGGGCGACAGCATGTAGTCGGCGGCCAGCAAGGCTGCGGTCATAGCAACGCCAAGGGAAGGAGGGGTGTCGACTAGGCACACGTCGAAGGAACCACCCAACACGGTAAGCGCAGCGCGGAGGGCTGCACCGGCCTGGCGGTAGTCCATCCGATCCAGGTTGGCCAGCGCCGAGTCTGCGGAGAACAATGCAATGTCAGCCTTGACGTCGCGTTCAGCCAGGCGGCCGCGCAGCTCGTCGGCCTTGTCAACGAACAAGGCGCTCGCGGGGATTCCACTGTCATACTCGGCCAGCGTGAACGAGGCATTGCCCTGGGTGTCTAGGTCGATCACGGCAACGCGAAGACCGCGCTCCAGAAAGTCGAACGCCAGGTGGCAGGTCGCAAACGTCTTGCCCTGCCCGCCCTTCTGAATTGCCGTGACCAGTGTTTTCATGACTTGGGTTCCTGTTTCCTTTTGGCGTCTGCTTCCCACTTCCTGACGATGAATGCCTGGTGTTCGGGCAGCACCGCCGTCACCCGCGCGAATCCCTCTGGGAGTTCGCCCTCCGCTGCAGACCACACGCGAGTGACCGCCTGCGACACTGCCCCCTTCGATAGCCCCAGCGATGCTACAAATTCCGCTTGGGGCTTCCCCGCGACCAACACGGCTCGCGCTATGTCGATGGTTTGTTGGCCGATATCCAGGCCTTTGATGGCTGCCTGGAATTGGGCTTCGGTTAGCCGTTTCTTCATGGATTGCACCCATAACACTCCACACTCGGTTTGTTGAACAAAGGCGGTGCCAGCCGCCGACCATTCACATAGTTTAGCTAAACAATTGCTTTGCGTAAAGCGTTTTAGCGGCTAAACTTGCTAGATGCCTTTCGGTTTGTAGACCGACACGAAGTAAGTGAGGGCTGTCAGCGCTCCGAAATGCATCAGGAAGGCCCAGCCGGCATACACCCCTGGCGTGTTCCAGTGATAGAGCATCCGCACGAACTGAAAGAACACCTCGAAGGCCGCCAGCCACTTGAGGATCGGCCACACCAGTACCGTCACAACCCACACAAAGCGAATCAATGCGGCGACGAAACCCCGGACTTGCTGCTCGGGCAGGGCAGGGGGAGGCGCATTGGCCTGCGGTTGGCCTACTGGCTCGGGATGGGGTGGCTTCGTGAGCCTCGGAAAGTTGATAATGTTCGACATGACTTGACCTCTACACCCGCTTACGTGTTGAATGCTGGTTGCTCCCACTCGGAAGCATGGTGGCGGTGTGCCAGCACCAAGGCCAAGCGCCCCGGATCACTCCGGGGCGTTCCTCTATGTGCAGTTCACCTTCGGCACCCTCTTCTTCCTGGCGTTCAAATTATCCTTTCCCGGGTTCATCGCCTCGCCCCGGCCGTTGCCTTGGTTGCCGTTTGCGGCATGCCTTGCATAACACTTCTCTTTGCGTCCTCAACCACCTCGACCGTCCAGCGGGCCTTGGCATCGCCTTCCAGCCGCAGCGATGCGAAGTAGGCTTTGCTCCGCAGATCTTCAGCCCTGCGGCTCAACCAAGACGCCTCGGCCATCAGGCCCTCGATCTCGTCTCGGCGCTGCGGATACTTGGTCTGCTGGAACTGTGGCAACACGTCAAGCCACGGCATGATCTTCTTGGTCATCGGAGTTCTCCGGTAGTTGACCTGGGCAACATGCCCGGCCTTCAAAAAGAGTTTAGGACAAAATGTCCTACCCAACAAGCGTTTTAGCTAAACTATTTCGATAATTGTGCCGTGAAGGCCACTTTAGCCGCTAAAAATCCTCCTTTTGGGCTTCAAACGTCTTTCCAGATCAGCCCCAGGCCCGCGTAATCGCACAGCAGTGCCCACGCCGTGTAAGGGATCGGCGTGTCTTCTCCTACCCAGCGCCGGATCGTGCGATCCCCCTTCGGCCCGAGGCCCAGCACCTTTGCAGCCTTGCCACCAGTCAGCGCCGCCAGGCGCAGCACCTCACGTACTTCCTCCCCTGTGGGCTGCGTCCAGTCTTCGGCCTGGCGCAGGCACTCCTGCCGAATGTTTGCATCTGCCATCAATTCACCTCTCGTTATGTTGCGAGCCGCAGTTGTCCGAATCCGTGGATTGTCGGGCACCAAGTAGGCCAGGAGCTCGTCATCGTCGGTTTTGGTGGTGCCGCAGGTCATCGCCGCCTACGCGCTCCATTCCGCTGTCCCATGGCTTCAACACTCGCGGCCCTGTCCGCCGCAATTTTTGCCGCTGCCTCGGCGGCCCAGCGCCTGGCGATGAACGCCTTGTGCGCGGGAAGCACCACATCTACTAGGACAAAACCTGCCGGAACTGGCAAGGTTGCCGGCTCACGGCGCGCTGGCGGCACCATACTGGCCAGCCATGCTGGCAGCGGTTGATTGGCCAAACGGTCGCAGTAGCTTGCTTCCACCATCATCGTCTGCTTCTTCTCTGCCTGCATCGCCGTCATGATGCCGCGTGCAACCTCGTCCACAGTCATGCAGCCGCGCGCCGTGTCAAAGTGGGAGCGGTAGCCTGTCTCCGAGATAAACGGCCGGTCGAGGTCGATGACGTGGAATTGGAAATGCGCCCGCAGCGGGCCGCCGTAGCCGGCCTCGTACTCCACCAGGGCGCGCATGCCTCCCGCCACCACCAGAAACTGCCCGCGCTGTCCCCACCGCGGCACTTCGCCGGGCACCGCTGCACAGTGTCGTTCGATGACGCACCCCGCCGCCTCGTAGTCAGCCATACATCCGAAGTTCGTGCCGCCGTTTAGCTTCCAGATGATCGCCTTGTAACGCACGCCCGCCAGTTCGGCCGCAGCGCCATCGCCGCGCATGATCGCGTTGTCAATCTCTATCACGTTCGCCGCGGCCGCCACCAGCAAGCCGTCACGGTCCTCTGGCAGCTCGGTCATCAACTCGGCCATCAGCGCGTTCCAGTCTTGGCCGGCTTGGGCCGGCTGTTTCGTTCGCTTTGCCATTGCTTGGCGTGCTCCTGGAGCAGCCCCGACCATAGCCGGGGTTGCCCCTCATCAGTCAATAGCCAGAAGGATCAACGCTGCCTCCTCATGGCCGACAGCGAAGCTGCGCAGGAAGTGGTAGTGGTCGATCAGCGCATCGCCTGCCTCAGTGTCTGCCGCCTCGGCCGCGAGCTGGCCGAGCGCTAACAGCGTGGCGACAATCCCGGAGGCGTCGGCCGATAGCTCACCGCGGTAGCCATCGATCTCAATCACCAAGCGCTCAGCCAGGCGCGGGGCCATGTAGAAACCACCATTTGACAGGGTGTAGTAGTGCCAATACGCGCCGCTGTAGCGCTCACAGAGCCAGCGTAGCCAGGCATACACCAGAGCTTCGCCACGCATCATCAGACGTGGACCGAAGTAGGCAGGCAGGAAGTCGAGGCGCTGGCCCTCGGCGACCAAGGATGCGGTGATGGGCTGCTCGTGGACATTCATCGGAGTTCTCCGGTAGTTGACCTGGGCAACATGACCGGCCTTCGAGATAGAGTATAGGACAAAATGTCCTAGCCAGCAACTGAAATTTAGCTAAACCTAGCCCAAGCCCTTCTTTTGGCGTCATCTGCAACGTTTGACTTGGCAGGATGTTCCGGTTTTGTTTGGCGCTGTGAGGGTTTCAGTCCAGGATTTCTAGCGCTGTAAGCGCTCAAATTGAGGGTGAGGCTGAAAGCCGAGGGGCAAAGCCCCTGGGGGGATGGGAGGACGCGTTAGCGGCCGGGTGGGTTTGAGAAGGGGGGTTGCCCCCCTTCGGCGGTTATTGCTATTGAGTTATTTAAGAAAGGTTAGTAAACAGGTTAGTCTTTTGGTTAGGTGCCCTGAATTACCAGCGTAAATCGCTGATTTATAAAGGAAATTGGCTTTGGCTTGGCCCTTCAAGTGTCAATGAATAAGACCCTGAAAGGTTAGCAATTTGCCCCTGAAATGTTAGGAAGCGCGCCCTTGATCTGTCAGCATGACCGCCCCTGATGAGTCAGCACCAAATTTGTGTTTTCAACAGGTTTATCCACAGTTTCTGTGCATAAATGGAACTGAGCTGATCGCTATTGCTATTGCTGAGTCCGCTTTCTTCAACTTTCTCCTTACAGCACCTCATTAATCAGCAGTGCGCCGCATGTTCTGCCCCCCATGTGTCAAGAAGCGCTGCCTTCAGCGACTTATCTGGACAGCTTTTTAAAACTTGTCCACACAGTGTTAGAACATGCCCCTCATCTGTCAGCATGTTCGCTTTGTTCTGGGCCAGATGCTGACAGTTGGGGGGCGTAACGCTGGCCGCCATGCTGGTGCTGGTTTTAAGCAAGCGGCATCCCACAGGCAGCGTGGCATGGCTTGCCCCTCAATTGTTAGCATCAGCAGCAGCGTGACCAAAGGTTGCAGCGGCGATTGATCCGGCAGCAAACCACTCAACAAGAGGCGTCAAGACGCCCCTCAATCGTTAGCATCGTTTCAAGGGCCTCACCGTAGGGGTAGAGCGACATGTGCAACAGATACGAATCCCCACCACGGCACCGGATAAGCACTCAATGGCCCTTCGCACTGATCAGGCCGTGGGCAGGTGCAGAGGTGTTTCCAAGAAGAGAGGGGGTTTTCATCCGCCTGACAGAGGATGGCACTCAGGAGCTGGTGCAAGGGCGTTGGGGACTTGTACCGTCCTACCATCGCAAGCCGCTCGCTGAATTCAAGCTGTCCACCAACAACGCTCGCTGGGAGGACAAAGTCCGCTCGGCGCCCACTTTTCGCCCATCCTGGGAAATGGGCCGCCGGTGCCTGATCCCGGCAACTTGGTTCGTTGAACCATGCTGGGAGAACAACGTGCACGTGCCGTGGCGTTTCGCGCGGGCCGATGGCCACCTGTTGGCGCTTGCAGGCTTGTGGCATACCTGGCGCTCACCAGCCGGGGAGCAGCTGGAGACCTACACCATGCTCACGATCAACGCAGACAGCCATTCCCTCATGAAGCGCATGCACAAGCCGGAGCGTGACAAGGCGGGCCAAATCCTGCCACCCGAGCAACAGGACAAGCGGATGGTCGTGGTGATCGATGAGGGCGAGCAGGAGGCGTGGCTACGTGGGACACCGGCAGACGCGGCGCAGCTGGTCAGCCAGTGGCCTGCTGCGAACTTTCGTGCAGGGCCCTTGGTGGGCGCCTCAAACGGGCAACCGGTATCGCTCGACCCCACCACAGGTGAGCTGTTCTAACCCGGGCCCAGGCGGGGGAGGGGGGTAGGAGCATAGGCGGTGAGGCTCTCGTCGTCGGCCCCCACCTCCCGCTCCCAGTACACACAGCCGTGCTCAGCCTGGCTTCTGACGTGGGGCCCACGAGCTTGTCGCCCACGGGCACGGGCACCTCGATGCCGGCAAGGCGGCCGCGCCACAACAAGTCTTCGCGAGTGAAGCGCACCAGGGCGCGATCGCTCTTTTCTCCATCGGTGTAGCGGGTGTGTTGGGCCATGTTTCGCAGGAAGAAGTGGGAAAGGGCCGGTGGGCGACCCCTTGAAACTGATAATAGTTTATCACTTTTCCCGTGCCGGGCAAGGCCCTTGCGGAAACAGGGCATAGATAACCCCACTTATCTTTGCCCTCTTTTTGGCGTCCAAAACGGCCGTTTGCAGCCGATCTGAAAAGAACACCAAGAAAATCAAGGGCTTGGCAGGGAGGGCGGCCTGGCCGCGCTGCGAAGATCAACTGTTGACTTTTCCGGCATGTACGGTTATTGTCCGTACATGCCGACTTTTTACGGGACAAGCCCATGACTCTTTCACCACCTGTGCCGGCCGCGCCGCACCTCGCCAGCCGCTCTTACATCGATGTCCTCCAAGCCATCGTGGAGGCCGCGTTGATCCCCTGCGGCCTCGCGCGCGGGCCCGCCGTCGTGGCCCTTGATCAGTTGGTCGCGTTGGCCACTTTTCGCGGGCGCGAAAATGACCTGGTGGCCAGCCCCACGAACGCCAGCACCCACGCTGGCCACGGGGTCGCGCCATGATGTCGCCGTCTGAGCGGGTGGCCGCCCTGCAGGCCATGCACGCGCTGGTGGAGGGGTTCTATGCCGCGGCAACCCGGATCGGCAACCATCCCTTTTTGGAGTTCACGGGTGTCATGAAGGCCTATGTGCAATCCTGTGAGCGGGCCCACGCGGCCGGCGTCGACTTCACCGAGTGCAACCAGCATGCCGGGCAGCAGCTGCCCATGGAGGGCTTCGAGATCGACTACCTGAACGAGAAGCTCAACTGCATTTTTGGTGGGCGGCTCGTCGCCCTCGAACAGCCACAAGGAGCGCCACATGGCCAAAACTGAACGATTTGAAATGCGCCTTGCCGAGGACCTGCAGGAGCGGGTGGATGCGTGGCGGGCCCGCCAGCCCGATCTTCCCGGCCGCTCCGAGGCGATCCGCCGGCTCACCGAGATGGGCTTGCAGACCACCAGCAAGCGCTCGGTGAACTTCAGCGATGGAGAGAAAGCCATCCTGCTGGCCCTGCGCGACATGCGCAACGGCACCAAGGAAGTGGACCTCGACCTGATCGCGGCCGCCATCGTCGGGGGCCACACCTGGGCGCCCGTTTGGGACATGTCGCTGGCTTTTACAGCCCAGCCTGATGACCCCGCGGATGTGACGTTCGTGGTCGACACCCTCGACATGTGGACGTTCATCGAGAGCAGCATTGCTCGCCTCGACCAGGTCGACAAAGCGCAGGTCACGGCAGCTGCCCCGCACCCTGGGCGCCTGGCCTTTGCGGGCTTTGATGGCAACGAGGAATCGGAGCTGTACGGCATCACGCATTTCCTGATCCACGACATGGGCCGGTTTGGCAAGTTCAAGGACCGCGAGCTGAATTCGCACATGCCCACCGCCGCGCGCTACCGCAGCATGCTGCAGGTCTTCCTTCCGTTGCGTGCCACGCTGCATGGCGGGCTGCTGAGCGCGGAGCAGCTCATCGCGCTCATGGCCAGTCAACCGCGACCCAGCCGGGCAGAGCCCGCCGATCCCACCGACGCAGAGGAGGGCATGGACTGGTGGAATGCGCTGAGTGAAAGCGATCGGGCCCGCTGGCTGCGGACCTCGGGCTCTGCCAGGCCTGCCGATGCGTGGGCCGCCTACCAAGCCGCCAACCCCACCTCCAAATCCGTTTGAACACCATGAAGATCAAGACACGAAGCAAAGTACGCGCCGCCCAGCGGCCCCGCTACCGGGTGGTTTACGAAAGTGATTACGACCACCCAGCCTGGCACAGCGACGGACCCGACCCCACGCTCCAAAGCGAGCCAGATGCGTTCTACGTTTCTCGTGAGCCCCTGACGCCGGCGGCTGAGCCACCCTCCACCCGTCAGGCGCCTCACGAATCCCTGAGCATTGGGGCGCTGCGCAAACGGCTCTACCGCGCTGGTGTGCGCAGCCCTCGCCTCAACGAACTGGCACGGGAGATCGCAGCAGGCCTCAAGGTCGGCGAGGTGAAGGACATCCAACTCAACGGAGGGTGGGTGATGGGCTGGCCCGTCGACGTGTTGAAGCAACGCTTCGGCCAACGCATTGCCCGTGCAGTCACCCACTTTGTTCTCAGGCGCTTCCTCCTGCTGGACGAATTCTGGTCGGGTTTCAGCGGCGAGCCCGCGCCGTTCAGGTTCCTGGAGGGCATGCAGGCGATGCGCAAGTTTGCGCCCACGATGATCGAGGTCACCCAGTCGATTGACCAGCTCGAAAGCCAGGCAGCGCACGCACGGTAGGCCAACCCACTGATCCCACACTGAAAGGTATCTGAACCTGAAAATTTTCGTGCGCGTTTGGCTCGGTCTTACCGCCTTCGTCATACTCGCTGGACTGATGTAGCCCGACCACAGCGGCCGGTCTACACCGACCGCATTTCACCAACCAATCGAACTTGATGATGCCAAACTTTCAGAAGACTTTGAGAGCTGAGATCGAGCGCATTGCTCGTAAAGCAATACGTGACCAAACGGATGCTCTCAAGAAGTCGAGTACAGGTGCGCGATCTGAAATCGCCGCCCTCAAACGAAGAGTGAGCGAACTAGAGCGCTCACTCGCTCGCGCAACGAAGGCCCCCGGCCGAGGAACAACACGAGATGCATCTTCGTCTCATAAAACCTCCGAGGCCAAACATCGTTTCAGCGCCAGCCGACTGGCCCATCACCGCCAACGCCTGAAGCTATCTGCAGTTGAAATGGGACTTCTTCTTGGTGCCTCCGATCAATCGATTCGTCTTTGGGAGAGCGGCAACGTTCGGCCACGTGACTCGGTTCTGCCTGCAATCTCGGCACTGCGCCAGCTGAGCCCTCGCAGTGCTGCCGCTGTGGTCGCACAGCGGCGCGGTTCTGGCGTCCCGCACCCTGGCAGCGGGGAGGAACCAGCGCATGAATGACAAATCATCCCGCAAGGCACTAACTTCGCAGGTGGCCGGCAGGGCCTCTTCAAACTGAGCAACGAAAAAGGACTGGACAAAATGGAACAGAAGCGAACTCTGGGACGAGGAGCACTTGGCGCCGCCGTACTAATGGCGACACTTTATGGAGCTGATGCGATCTACCCACACTGGGACTGGTCCTGCAGCAGCCAACATCTGGCATTTGGCCTGGTATCGGGCCCGTCGCAGATTCCTGAATTCGTGAACGACGCTCAGGCAAGGGTTGTCCCGCCGACCCTCCCGGAGGGCTGTTCTGCTC
>CBINPE010000016.1:0-52298 GCA_966252435.1 uncultured Burkholderiales bacterium
CGCGGCCTTGCCGAACAACTCGGCCAGGCCGCGCGGCTGGGAGCGCCAGTACTGCGGCGGCGCCTCCACCTGGCCGCCCAGGGCGGCGGCGGCATGCCAGGGCCAGCGGGGGTCGAAGAGCATGCCGCGCGCCAGGGCCACCAGGTCGGCCTGGCCGTCGCGCACGATGGCCTCGGCCTGCTGCGGCTCGGTGATCAGCCCCACCGCGATGGTGGGCAGGCCGACCTGCGCGCGCAGCGCCTGCGCCAGGGGCACCTGGTAGCCCGGCGCCACGGGAATCTTCTGCAGGGGCGACACGCCGCCGCTGGAGACATGCAGGAAATCGCAGCCGCGTTCGCGCAAGGCGTGGCCGAATGCGATGCTTTGCGCGATGTCCCAGCCGCCGTCCACCCAGTCGGTGGCCGACAGGCGTACTCCCAGGGCCAGGCCGGGCACCGCGGCACGCAGGGCCTCGAACACCAAGAGCGGGAAACGCATCCGGTTCTCCAGCGAGCCGCCGTGGGCGTCGCTGCGCTGGTTCGACAGGGGCGACAGGAACTCGTGCAGCAGGTAGCCGTGGGCCATGTGGATCTCGATGGCATCCAGACCCAGCCGCCGGGCCCGCAGGGCGGCGTCAACGAAAGCCTGGCGGACACGCGCCAGGCCTTCGTCGTCGAGCGCCTGCGGGGGCAGCTCGCCGGGCGCATGCGGCAGGGGAGACGGGGCGAAAGGCTGCCATCCCCCCTGCGCCGGAGCGATCTGCTGGCCGCCCTCCCAGGGCACCTGGCTGGACGCCTTGCGCCCGGCATGCGCCAGCTGGATGGCCAACGGCATGCGCGAGTGGCGCCGCAGCGAGGCCAGCACCCGGGCCAGGGCCTGCTCAGTGGCATCCGACCACAGGCCCAGGTCGGCGTGGGTGATGCGGCCCTCGGGCTCGACCGCGGTCGCCTCGATGATGAGCAGGCCGGCACCCGACAAGGCCAGGTGGCCAAGGTGGATCAAGTGCCAGTCGGTGGCTTCCCCTTCATGCGCCGAGTACTGGCACATCGGGGCGATCACGGTGCGGTTGGGCAGGGACAGCGGGCCGAGGGTGTAGGGGGAGAAAAGGAGGCTCATGGCGGAAGAAGGGAGGGCCCGCAGAGTCTATCCGAGCCCTCCTGCGCCGCAGGGGCCGTGAGATATCACGCACCTCGAGAAGGAAGAACGCCGTGGCGCCGCCGCGGCGTAGACAAACTTGCCCGCGCGCCCCCACAATGCGGCCGCACCACGGCAGCGCTGCGTGGCCGATCACAACGTCGTCTCGATCACCGGGGGAACGCGATGGACCAGCAGCAGGCACAGCAGCAGCGGCGGGCAGGCAGCCCACAGTCGGGGCATCGGAGCGCAGGCCTCGCGGGTCCGCACCACACCCAACTGGCAGGCTTGTCCGCCACGCTCCAGCGAGCCCCCGGGCGACGGCAGCTGTCAGCCCTGTCCGCCACGCTCAACGAGGCCCCCCGGGTGCAGCAACTGCGGGCGATGTCCTCGCCCCCGGTGCAGCGCTCGCCCGCGCCCTCGTCCCAGGGCGGTGTGATGCAACGGGTCGTGGGCGACTACAAGGTGGGGTCGACGCTGGCCTACACCACCAAGGTCATGAAGGGGCTGTCCCTGCCGCAGATGAACGTCGTCCAGCAGCTGCACGACGACCTCAGCCACCACTACACGATCGACGAGGCCCGCAACCTGGCCACCGGCGTCTCCGCGACGAGCAACCCCTACGCCTGGGACGTCACGGGTCTGGGCAGTTACGCCACCTCCGACGGCGGCGTCCAGGACATCCTGGACCATTTCGGCCACCCGACCCAGTCCGTGGTCAAGACCTACGACAGCCTGGCCAGCCGGGTCGGCTTCGATGTGGGGAAGAACCGCAAGGGCGCGCTGTCCACCTCCACCCTCGACGACCTGCACCAGCACTTCGAAGCGTCCAAGCCGCTGCACCTGGGTTTCAATCCCTACCTGAACGCCGCCTGGAACGACAACCTGGACGCCTACAGCGGCGCCAAGACGGGCATTCCGCTCTACAGCGTGATGCGCTCCGAGATCACCAAGGACTTCAAGGCCGAGTCGCTGGGCCACATGCAGCTGGACGAGGTGCTGAAGGCAGTCAGCGGAAGGCCGTCGGAGCTGCACCACCTGCTGTTCAAGGCCCGCTACCCGAGCCTGGCCACCCACTCGTCCAACCTGATGCTGACCGAGCGCAGCGAAAGCGAGAAAATCGCCGGCCCCGGGCAGCACGAGCTGATGCACAAGGTGGCGTCTGGCAACCACTCGGACAAGTTCAATGAGCTGCTGCCACAGTACGTGACGGCCTACAACGACTGGTTGAAGAAGCAGACGGGCAGCAAGCTGGTCTGACCGGGAAGGCAGCACCGCCTCCCCGGCCGCGCCGGGCTCAGCGGCCGGCTGCGAGGGCCGACAGGTCCTTGCCCTCGCGTGCGATGAAGTACACCGAGCGCAGGCCCTGGCCTTCGGCCTTGTGCTGCACGGCGCCGCGCACGCCGTCGTTGGCGAACAGGCCCTGCGGCGCCAGCGCCGCCACGAAGCGCTCCTGCGCCGCCTCGTTGACGTGCGTCACCTCGACGCGGCACAGACTGCTGCGGCACGCGGCATCGACCAGCATCGAGCCGGCCGGGCTGGCGGCGTCGAAGCTGTTGCGCAGCCGGGTCTGCATCGGGCCCGCCCACGCGGCATCGACCACCTCGCCCTGGAACACCCTGTTCAGCGCCTCGGCCACCGCGGCGGCCGAGGGGCCTGCCGCCGCCGGCTGGGCCGCCATCAACGACGGCGCGGGTGCACGCAGCGCCATGGCGGCCGCCCCGGGGGCGTTGGCAATCACCTTCACCCACGGAATCAGCGTGCTCCCGTCGGAGTACGTCATGGCGCAGTGCTTGCTGAGCCAGCCGAACCAGCTCCCTGCCTTGCCGTTCTCGCGGCCCAGGCACTCCAGGCCCGTCAGGTCGAAGACGCGGTAGACGGTGGTGGAGCCGCTGGACGTGAGTTGCGTGGCGCGCAGGGCGGTCATGTACTTGGGCGGGGAATAGGCGCCGTCGGCATACCAGCAGGCCGCTGGCAGAACCATCGTCGTGCCGGCGCTGTAGACCGCCGCGCCGGCCGGGTCGTAGGAGGGGCTGGTGCTGGGGACCAGGTTGGTCACGAAATGCCAGGTCTCGGGGCCGAAGGGGGGCTGCAAGCCGCCGTGGTAGGCCTGGGAACACTCGATCTTGACGTTGTGGTTCTTGTCGACCGTCCAGGTCTGGATGGGAATGGGCGAGGTGGTGGTGCTGAAGGTCTGGGCCCAGTAGGGGCTGTCGAACACGCAGCCGCTCAGGGCGGTGGCCACGGCTACCACGGGCAAGGTGCGACACAGCAGACGGTGGGCGGGCGAACGGGACAACGAGGCAGACGGGACAGGCATCGCGAATTTCATGGTTGGCTCCTTGGCGAAGGATGGGCCGCGGGTCATGGGACGGACCGCGCGGGACCTCCGCTCTGTTGTGAGAGGGACGGAAAAAGGGAAACAGCCGCGGGAAACGGCCCACCGAAGGGGACGGCGACCCGTTGAAGGCACTTTAGGCACCCGACCTCCCTGGGCCGAGTGCAGATTGCCAAAGGGGCTTGGGAACATTCCCTTGACACGGGGGCGAAACGTTGCGGAGGAAAAACGCGCTCCGCCGTCCTAAAGGGCTAACGCGCCAGCGCCGCCCGCGTGAACGTCAAACTCACGGTCGAGCCGCGGCCCATCACGGACTGGATGTCGATGGTCGCGCCCAGCACCACCACCGAGCGCAGCACGATCGACAGGCCAAGCCCGAAGCCGCCGTCCGTCACGCGCGAGCGGTCCGCGCTGCGGCCCTGGACGAAGGCGTCGAAGATGGCGGCCTTCTCGGCCTCGGAGATGCCGGCACCGTTGTCGATGACACGGATCTCCACGCCCTGCGCGCGCGTCCGCGCCGCCACCAGGACCCGGCCGTTGCAGAACTTGATGGCGTTGGAGACGAGGTTCTCCAGGATGCGCAGCAGCATCTTCTCGTCGGTGCGCAGGGTCAGCGGGGTGTGGCGGAAGCGCAGGTCCACCCGGCGCAACTGGGCGGCGTCCTCGAATTGCAGCTCGAGCCGCTGGAAGACGTCCTGCAGCGCCACGTTGGCCTTGACCGGGAACACCGACACCGTCTCGAAGCGGGTGATCTCGAGGAAGTTGTCGAGGTAGCGCTGCAGGTCAGCCACCGCGGACTTGACGCGTGCGAAGATGGCCGGGACGCTGCCGGGCGTGCGCGTGCGTTCGGCCGTATTGATCAGCAGCTGCATGCCATGCAGGCGCTGCCGGAAGTCGTGGCTGGCCTCGTTGAAGAACTGGTTGCGGGTGCGCAGCTTGTGCAGCGAGTCGGCCTTGAGGCGACGCAGGATCTCGTTCTTCGACTGGATCTTCTGCACCAGGCCGCGCGCCAAGAACCCCACCAGGGCACACGCCGCGATCATCGACAGCACGAAGATCACGAGCAGGTTCCTGACGAGCTGGTTGAAGGAGGCGAAGGCCTCGTCCTGCGGATAGACCGTGACCATCATCCACTGGGTGGAGGGAATGTGCCTGAAGCTGCTGATGGCGGGCCGGCCGTCGGGGTCGACGGTGCTGAACACCCCGTTCGCGCCGGCCAGCGCCTGCTCGAACACCGGGTTCTGGCCACGCGGGAAGGCGCGCTCCAGCAGGCGCGCCTTGTCGGGGTGCATGACCAGCGATCCGTCCTGCGTCACGACGTAGATGTAGCCGGTGCGGCCGATCACGGTGTGGGCCAGGTTGCCCAGCAACACCGGGTGCGTGAGCCCGAAGCTGCCGGTGTTGATGGCGATGATGTCGCGCCCGTCCCGCGAGAACACCGGGGTGGCGAACATGATGACGACGTGGCGGTCGTCCTTGGTAGTGACGAAGGGCTCGGAGATCACCGGGCTGCGCCGCTGCAGGGCGTTGCGGATGTAGTCGCGCCAGGCGAAGTTCTGGCCGCGCCGGTTGGGCAGGAAGGGGCGCTCCGCGATCAGCTCGCCCTTCGGCGAGAACAGGAACACGCTGCGCTCGAAGATCGCGTTCAGGCCGGCGTTGGTGTCCAGGTAGCGCTGCGCGGCCTCGCTCGAGGCCACGTCGGCCTCGGTCACGGCGCGCGCGCTGCCGATCAGCGCGTTCTTGAGCGTGATGAGCTGCTGGTCGAGGTTGGCAGCGACGTTGGTCGAGAACGTGTCCTGCTCGGCGAACAAGGTCTGGCGCAGGTTTTCCCGGAACAGCCACAGCTGCACGGCCGTGATCAGCCCCACCGCCAGCACCATCGACAAGGTCACCAGGAAGGCGATCTTCGAGGGCAGGCCCAGCCTGAACCGGCGATGGATGTAGCGGGTGACCATGTCGCTCTGCGTGGAAGACTGCCAACCCAGGCGAGCTGGCAAACTGGGGGTAAATTTCGCAGCGAGCACTGTAGCGGCACCACCGCGCAAAACCGCGACAAATTGTGTAAGGCGACGCTGAACAAGCCCCCGCGAGTCGGCGCGCCTCGCCTGGGGATGGGCTGCAAGGCGCCAAGTGCAGCGATACCGGTGGGTATCGCGAGCATTTGCAACGCCGCAGACCGCCCAGGCGAGGAAGCGCCGGCCGCGACAGACTTGTTCCGCGTCGCCATGAACCTTGAACTGGTCTGCCATGACGACAACACGCCCTGCCCTCCTGCCGCCGCTGCCCTTCCCTGCTGACGTGCGCTCGTCCACCCCAGGCAGGGTCCTGCGCTGGACCGCGATGGCTGCCGTCCTCATGGCCGCCCTGCCCCTGCCCCTGCGCGCAGCGCCGGTGGAGGTCTACCAGGGCACGCTGGGAACGCAGGAGGTCGTGCTTGAGCTGGGCGCCAGCCCCGGCAAGGACGAACCGCGGCAAGGACGCTACTTCTACCGCCGCCATGGGGTCGACATCCCGCTGCGCGGGGACCCGGGGTCGCTGGCCGAGGCGCTGCCCCTGCGCGAGATACCTGACAACGACATCACCCACTCGTTCGACCTGGTGTTCGAAGATCCGGCGACGCAGCAGCCACGCCGGGTGTGGAAAGGACAGCTGGCCGGCGACACCTATGCGGGCACCTGGCGCGATGCCAGGAGCCACCGCACCCTGCCCTTCACGCTGAAGCGCGTAGCGCGCTACGACCCGGAACGCGTCCGGCCGGAAGGGGTGGAGGCGGTGACGACGGCGATCGTGCAGGGCACAGGCAGCGGCGTGTCGGGTGAAGTCCCGATCTCGCGGACGACCACGCCCTACGACTTCCTGCGCGTTGACGTGGCTTTGCAGCCGGGACCGGAAAAGGTGTCCGGCAGCGTCGGCTACCGCATGGTGAGCGATCCGCGAACCCACATCGCCTACCCGCGGCTCACGCGGCACCCAGACCCGCGCATGCTGGCCCAGGCGAACCGGCAGCTCGAGCAACGCCACTGGGCCATGAACTTGGCTGCCCTGGCCTGCATGTCCACCCTCTACACCGAGCGTGGACCGAGCGCAGGCACGCTGGGCAACTACGAGGAAGAGCGCATCACGGTCGACTACCTGTCGCCGGCGATGATGAGCGTGGTCGAGTCGGGCTCCCTCTTCTGTGGCGGGGCGCATCCGCACAACCATTTCGATCCGTACACGCTCGACCTGCTGCGCGGAGGGTATGTGGACTTCGCGCGCCTCCTGCGGGGCGTGGACCGCACGCCGGAGGGTCTGAACTACAGCGAGGCATTCATGCGCTTCGTGCGCAAGGGTGCGACGCCTGACACGCTGTCGTGCGCCGAGACCTGGCCTTCGTACCTGGCGCTGCACTTCATCGCGCCCGACCAGCTGGCCTTCGACGTGAGCGGCGTGGGGCATGCCGAGGGGGCGTGCCTGGGCACGCACGTCACCCGTTCCTTCGCGGCGCTCAAGCCGATGCTCAAGCCCGAGGCGGCCCGCTACCTGGAGGCGCGATGAGGATGACGCTGACGAGGCCGCTGAAGCGCGCCACCACCCACTACCCTCTTCCTTCGATGCTCATGACGACGATGCTCCGCTGTGTCACCTGCCTGGGGCTTTTTCCCAGCGCCGCCTTCGCGGTCGAGACCGCCCTGCCTTCCGCGGTCGCCCCCGCCCCGCACCTGCACGTCGTGCCCATCGACCAGGAGCCCAGCCACCGGCCCGTCCTGCAGAGCGATTCGCTGCGGGTCTTCGATGTCCTCTTCCCGCCGGGCCAGCGCTCGCTGTGGCACTCGCATGAGAAGGACAGCGTGCTGGTGTGCCTGGACGGCGCGGACGTGCCGTCCGAGGAACCCGGCAAGCCACTCGTCGCCAGGCCACCGATCGCCTCCGGCACCATCTACTACCGGCCCTATGCCAGCACGCCCTTCGTCCACCGCATTCGAAATGCGGGCACGACGGATTTCCGCATCCTGGACATCGAGGTGCTGCGCACCACGCCCGCCAACCGCCCGCTGGCCAGCCCCTACCGGTCCGCCACCGTCGCCGTGGAGAACGAGCGCGTGAGGGTGCTGCGCCTGCACCTGCCAGCCGCCGCGATCACGGAACCGATGATGTTCGAGGGACCGCACCTGCTCATCGCCCTGTCGGACGGGGCGTACGCCGTGGATGAGCCGGGTTCCGCCTCCCCCGGCGAAGCCACGCGGCAGGTGCACCGCGGTGATCTGCGCATGGCGGAAGCGCCCGGGCCGCGCCGGCTGCGCAACCTGGGTCACGCGGCGCTCGACCTGGCGATCGTCGAGGTGAAGTAGGCCCCTGGACAGCCCTGGAAACAGCATGGCCGAAGGGGGCGAGACACAGGCCAAACAGCTGGAAAACCCCATGAGAAATTCCATATGGTCAGCCTGAAACGAGGCGTTTAGTCTCTGGAGCGTGCTGTCAGGCCCTTCGCAGTTCCCTGGTTTTCAGGGCCGCGGCACGTTGTTGTTCGTGTTTGTCCTAGCTCTGGAAGATCGCCCAGCCATGAACAAGATTGATGTCCTCCTGAACTCGATTGCGCAGAAGCACTTGCGCGTTGAATGCGTGGAGACCCACCGCTCCCACTTGCTGGACTTTCAACCCCTGTGCAACTCCGACATCCACGCCGCCTTGCTGGCTGCTTTCCAGGGCGGCGTCCGCTATGCGGGCCGCCTCGCAGGCCAGCCAGTCACCATGATTCACGAGGTCGACATCTGCCTGGATTGAGTGGGTTGCGAATGGAGAGAAGCCTCGAGTGGACTTTGGATCGAGCATGAGTGAATGAGAGGGCCCTTCGCGGGCCCTTTCTCTTTCTTGCGAGGGCTGGGAATGACCGCCTGCCTGATCGGCAGCGTCATCGGGGCAGGACATGGAGCCGATCCCCAGGGTAGATGCCCGCACGCAAGGTGGCCCCGGCGTGCAGTTCCAGCACGGAGTGCGCCCCCCGGGCCACCGCCCAACGGCCTGGCGGCAAACTGGCCACCACCTTTTTCACCACGCCCTCGCGGTCAAGAAACACCACATCGATGGCGCAGACCATGCCCAGGGTGTGCACCGCCCCGCAAGGCCGCAGCCACAGGCCCGCCCTGGCCAGCGCCGCTTCGCTCACTCCCAGCAACCCGCGCATGCGGGCGTGCCATGAAAATGCGCAGCGCACGTCGAGCGCGAGGTCCGTGCCGTGGCGGTGCAGGCGCATCAGGGCGGGCCGGGGTGTGGGACGGCAGGCGGGCCAGTTCTTCCAGCCGACCTTGCTCAGCCACCGTCGACGTTCAGCTTCTTTCACAGACCTGGCGCTGCAAGGGTTCAGATGCCTGAAGAAAGAAGCCGCACCACGATCGGAAACCCGATCACGATGAAGGTGCAGGGGAAGATGAACATCACCAGCGGCGCCAGCATCTTGACCGGCGCCTCCATGGCCTGTTTCTCGGCCTGCAGGAAGCGCTCGGCGCGGCGCTGGTCTGACTGGGCTCGCAGGAGCGGGCCCAGGCTCGCGCCCGCCAGCTCGCCTTGCACCAGCGCACTCACCAGGCTGGTGAGCGGCGGGAAGTCCAGGCGCCGGGCCAGCTCACGCAAGGCGTCTGCACGGGCCCGGCCCGCGCGGACATCGCGCAGCACCCGGTTCATCTCGCCGACCAGGGGGCCGGGCGGTGTCTTGTCGACCGCCTTCTGGAGCGCGCCGGCCAGGCTCAGGCCCGCCTCGACGGCCAGCGTCACGATGTCCAGGAAAAACGGCAGGCTCTTCAGCATGTGATGCTCGCGCCGGCGGATCTGCCGACGCAGCCAGCGCAAGGGGTAGAGGAAGCCTCCCGCCGCACCGAGGAGCGCGCCGGCAGGCCACGGCCCGCCAAGCGCCAGGGCAACACCCGCAGCTGCCGACGCGGCCAGCACGGCATGGAGCCATTGCCCACCCAGGAACTGGGGCGGGGTGAGCGCACGGTCGAGGCCGGCCTTCTGCAGGCGGGCCTCGATCCGCGCCGCACCGCGCTGCGTGAGCCCATGCGCCGCCAGCGGCGCCACCAGCAGGACCAGGGCCCACAGCCATCGGAACAAGGGTGGCGGCTCGTCCCGGTAGGTGTCCCCGTCGCGGCGCAGGGCCTCGGCGAGCAGAGCCCCCAGTGCGTGCAGCCCCAGCGCCACGGCCACCCCGCCCAGCCCCGCCGCCCACCAGCCGCTGCTCATGGCTCGACCGCCACGATCCGGCGAATGGCGAGGCCACCCATCGCCAAAAGAACCGCCACGGTGGCCATCACGCCCCAGCCCTGTGGCGTGGCGAACAGCGGCTGCATGGCCTCGGGGTCCAGCACGGCAAGCACCGCCCCGAGCCCCAGAGGCAACAGGCCGACGATCCAGCCCTGCAGCTTGCCCTGGGCCGTGAGCGCGCGCACCTTGCCCTCGAGGGTGGCCTTGGTGCGCAAGGCCGCCCCCAGGCGGTCGAGGACCTCGGCCAGATTGCCGCCCACCTCGCGCGCCACGGTGAGGGCCGTCACGAACAGGTCGATGTCCTCGATACGCAGGCGCCGGGCCAGGGCCGCCAGGGCGTCTTCCAAGGTCGCCCCCAGGCGTTGGGCCCTCAGCACGAGCGCGATCTCCTGGGCCAGTGGATCGGTGGGCGTCGATTCGCGCACCAGCGTGGCCAGGGCAGTCTGCAGGCTCGCACCGGCACGCAGCGTGCCGGCCAGCACGGCCAAGGCGTCGGGCAGCCGCGACACGACGCCCCGCCGCCGCCGCTCCCGCAAGGCCGCCAGCACGCCGCGCGGCACCAGCGCTGCGGCACACGCCACCAGCAGCGCCAGGGGCCACGACCGCGTCACCCAGCCCGTGAAGAACGGCAGCAGCACCAGCAGTGCCAGGTTCAGGCGGAACACCCGCGAGGGGTCGACGAAGACAAAGAGGTCTTCCAGGGAAACCCGGGCCTGCTCGGTGAACCGGGCACGCACGCGCAGGTGGCCGTCCCGCAACGCCAGCAGGGCGAGCAGCACGGCCGCGAAAAGCAACAGGGCGGACAGAATGGATTTCATGAGCGGTCCATGCAGGGCTGGGCGGCGGCGCGGGGCTTCAGGCCCCGCCGCGCCGCGCGATGGTGACGCCTTCGGCCGGTCGGTCCGGCCGGTCCGGTGTCAACAGGGCCGCGGTCCCGGGCTCGTTGGAAGCGGCGTGGGGACGCGCCTGGGCAGAGAGAGTCAGGGGGACAGCGGCGGCGGGGGCCACTGCGGCTGCCGCTGTGGTCGAGGCAGGCCCGGCGTCAGCAGTGCCCCGTCCGGCACGGCGCGCCGTGTCAACGTCGGCAGGGGCGGCGTTGGCCTCGGTGGCGGCGAAGATGCCCATGTCGAGCGCGACGCCACGTTGGGCGAGGGCCTCGTAGAACTCCGGCACGAGGCCGCGGCCCGTGAAGTGGCCGCGTGTGTGACCTTCCGGGGTGAGGCCATCCTGCACGTGGGCAAAGAGTTCCTGCAGCTGGATCCGCCCGCTTTCCATGCCGGTGACCTCGACGATGCTGGTGATGCGCCGTGCCCCGCAGGGCAGCCGCGACTGCTGCACGATGACCTGCACCGCCGAGGCCACCTGCTCGCGGATGGCCGCCACGGGCAACTCCATGCCGGCCATCAGCACCATCACCTCCAGGCGCGACAGCATGTCCCGTGGGGAGTTGGCATGGGCCGTGGTGAGGGAGCCATCGTGGCCTGTGTTCATGGCCTGCAGCATGTCCAGTGCTTCCTCGCCGCGGCACTCGCCCACCACGATGCGGTCCGGCCGCATGCGCAGGGCGTTGCGCACGAGGTCGCGGATCGTGACGCGGCCCCGGCCCTCGAGATTGGCCGGCCGCGCCTCCAGCGCCACGAGGTTGGGATGGGGCAGCTGCAGCTCGGCGGCATCCTCGATCGTGACGACGCGCTCTGCCTGGGGGATGAAATGGCTCAGGATGTTGAGCAGCGTGGTCTTGCCCGAGCCCGTGCCGCCCGAGATGACGATGTTCTTGCGCTGCGCCACGCACACCCGCAGGAACTCGATCATCGCGTGGCTGGCCGAGCCGAAGCGCAGCAGGTCGTCCGCCACCAGCTGACGCTTGGCGAACTTGCGGATCGTCAGGGTGGGCCCCTTCAGTGCCAAGGGAGGGATGACGGCATGGACCCGCGATCCGTCCTTGAGCCGGGCATCCACCATGGGCGAGCTTTCATCGATGCGCCGGCCCAGCGGCGCGACGATGCGCTCGATGATGCCCAGCACGGTGCGGCCGCTGGTGAAGGCCAGCGGCACGCGCTGCAGGCGGCCGGCGCGCTCGACGAAGACCTCGTCGGCGGCATTCACCATGATCTCGGTGACCTCGGCATCGGCCAGCAGGGGCTCCAGCAGGCCCAGGCCAATCGCCTCGTCGCGCACCTCGGCCATCAGGCGCGCGCGGTCCAGCTGAGGCGGAAGCCCGGGCAGGTGCTCGATCAGGTCGGCCAGGATGCGCTCGGTCAGGGCCCGCAATTCGTCATCGGCCATGCGGTGCACATCGGTGCGGCGGGTGCCGAAGGCGTCGAGCAGCTGGTCGTGCAGGTGCTGGCGCCAGTGCATCCAGTCGGCCGGGGGCACGGGCTCGGCAGCTTCGACCAAAGGCTTGGGAGGATCGGCTGACGGGAGGGGCGCGTGCGTCGTCCCCGGCATGTGAGAGGCGTTGGCTGGCAACGCCCGCCCAGGCACCCCGGCGAAGGACGACGGCACCAGCACCGGCAGGTACGGTTCTTCGCGACGGCGCCAGAAAGCGCGGATCTGGTAGTTGGCCACGCCGATCACGTCGTCGAAGTGCAAGGGGCCAGCGGTATCACCCACCCTGCGGCCGTTGACGAAGGTGCCGGCAGCGGTGCGCAGGTCGCGGACGAACACCTGGCCGTGCGAGACGAACAGCTCCGCATGGCGCTTGCTCACCCGCCAGCCGCTCAAGGCGATCTTGCAGCCGGGATCCTTGCCAATCAGCAGGACGTTGTCGCGTGAGTGGCAGCGCTGGCGATGGCCGTCAGGAAACTTGATTTCAATGCCGAACATGGTGTCCATCCTCCCCTTCTCTTCTTTTCATCTGGCCTCTGGCCTCTTGCCTTTGCCGGAGCGCTTCGAAGCACCTCATTCCACCAGACGCTGCTTGAAGTGCGCGCGCATCTCGTCGACATGGGCCTGCCCACGCTCGATGTGCCCTGTGTTCAGGGCCGATGCCGAGGTGATCAGGCGCGGCGTCACCACCACCAGCAGCTCGCTCTCCTCGTTGCGCAACTCCCGCGAGCGGAACATGGCCCCCAGCACCGGGACCTTGCTCAGGCCCGGTACGCCGTCCAGCGATTGGAAGCCCTGCTGCCGCAACAGCCCCGAGATGACCAGCGGCGTGTTGTGCTTCATCGCCACCTGGGTGGTGGTGCGGTTGGTCGTGAAGGCGACGAAGCCCTGGTTGGAGTTGCGCGGGTCGGGCTCGCTCACCTCCACCTCGATCTTGGATTCGATGTTGCCCTCGGCGTCGGCCACGGGGTTGAACTCGATCACCACCCCGTACTGCTTGTAGACCACGTGTGTCTGCCCGTTCGTGCCAGTGGAGACAGGGATGGGGATCTCTCCGCCGGCCACGAACTTCGACTTGCCGCCGCTCTTGCAGCTCAGGCGCGGCTCGGCCAGGGTCCAGCTGTCGCCGCTTTGCTCGAGGAACTGCAGCGCCGAGGTGATCTGCGTGGCCAGCCCCAGGTGAGCCCCCGGGCGAACCGCACCCAGCCTGCCTGGCGTCAGCCCGGCCGCATCGGCCGAGCCCAGCGCCGTCGCGAAGGCCGGCCCGTCGGCCGCGCTGGCCCACTTGATGCCCAGTTGGTCCAGGGCCCGTTTGCGCACCTCGACCACGCGCAGGTCCAGATGGATCATGGGATCGACGCGGATCGGCAGGGTCTCGTTGAATTCGTCCTCCACCAGGTTGAGCACCTCGGGATACTTCGCCAGCACGCTCTTGACACGGCGGGCCGCCGCGGCGTCACGGTAGCGCCCCTCGAGCAGGAGGCGGTTGCCCACGACACGGGGAGCAAGTTCAGGCAGGTCGCGCAGCAGGGCCTGCAGCTCGGCCCGGATGCGGGTGGCGTGCTGGGGGTGGATCAGCACGTTGAACGCCGTCTCGGTGCCGTCGCTCATCCACAGGTGGACCGTGGTCTCTCCGGCGCCCTCGGCCAGCAGGATGAGCTGGCGCCCCTCCACCACCGTGGCCTTGAGCAAGCCGCCATGCCCCACCGCCACCCGCACGATGTTGCTGCGTGCCCGCTCGATCACCTTGGCCTGGCCGACGAAGAGGGTCAAGGCCCGCCAGGCACCGGCTTCGGCGAGCGTGGCGGACGTCGAGGGAGAAACCGCCGCGGGAGGGGCGGGGGTCAGGCTGTCCGCCAGCTCCTGCGGGCTCTCGCCATCGCGTGCAGGAAGGTCGAGGGCGTGGGTCAGCGGCACCCAGGAAAACCCCACGGCCACAAGGATCCGCCTGAGAGGCTGGATGGGGCGGCTCATCGGACCTCTCCCGTGGAGGGCAATGTGGCAGCCTCGGCAAAGGAGCCGCCAGGATCGGGTGCCGCCCTCGGCACCGGCGCAGGTGGAGGCGCCGCCCGCGCCAGGGCGAGCGGACCGCTCCCGTTCCCCGCACTGGCACTGCCGCCCACCACATACTCGATGCCGGTCGCCAGCCGGCCTGGCCGGCCAGCCGCGGGCGGAGGTGGGCGGCGCGGCGCCCGGCCGGGAAGCAGGGCCTCGGGGCCCAGCGGCGGTGCGTCGTTGCGCACCGCGTCGTCGGGGTGGCGCAGGACAGCGGTGACCTCACCCGTCGACTTGGCCAGCAGGACCCGGTTGGCATCGGCCGGACTGAGTTCCAGCGTGACGTTGGTGTAGCGCCGCTCTCCCCCCTTGGCGTCCTGCTTCGTCACGGACTGTCCCGTGGCCATGACATGGACGTTGGACAGCAGCGGCCAGACCCGCTGATCGTCCGCCACGCCGGGGCCGCCCGGTGTGGACGCCACCGACGACGCGCGCGCCGCATAGATGAGGTCGACGTGGTCTCCCGGCCGCAGCATGCCCGCGTTGGAGCTGATGTCATCGACCTCCACGGTCAAGGCACGCATGCCCTTGGCCACGATGGTCGAGAACACCCGCTGCCCCAGGCCCTCGATGTGGGCCTGCAGGAGGGCCTCGCCACGCCGCAGCGGAACCTGCAGCCGGGCGTTCTCGATCTGGGCGAAGCTGGACGGCGGCAACGCCGCCGCGTGGGCGTACTGCCGCGGGATCGGCCGCACCGCCAGCGCATCCGCGCTCAGGGTCTCGCCCTTGCCGAGGTCGCGGTTGGCCACGATCACCTCGACCATCTCCTGCCCGCGGCGGGCGGCGTCGTCCAGCTCGGCCATGTGCTCGCGCACCGCTGCGTGGCCCAGCCAGGCTGCCACGGCCCCCATCGCCAAGGCCAGGGCCAGCAGGAAGAGGTGCTTGTGGTGGCGGAAAACGGCGAGGTGGTTCATGGGGGTGGCGGCACGAAGAGGCAAGGAAGGCATGGTGGAAGGAGGCGATGGATGTCGAAGGTGGAGCCCGCGCGGCTCAAGGCAGGGAGAGGAAATAGGCGAGGCCTTGGTAGAAGCCCCGCAGGCTGTCGGCCAGCCAGACCGCCGCACAGCGTCCCTGGGCCTGCGGGCCGTCCAAGGGAAGCAGGAGCGCGATCACGAGGACACCCAGCACCAGCAGGTACTCCGTGAGCGCCTGGCCTGCCGCGCGCGCCGAGCGCCTTGCCGGGGAACGGCGTTGCCGCGGTCTCATGCCCCCTCCTCGGCCTGCAAAGGCTCGACCCAGTGGATGACGATGCGGACTGCACGCTGGGCCGGTTCGCGGGCCAGCACCATGTCGAGTGTCTTGCCCTCGCGCACGTAGGTGGCCAGGTAGCCCGCAGGACCTGCCTGCTCGTTCTGGAGTTGCCAGCCGGCCTCGTGCCATGCATTGGCCAGTGCGTGGCGCAGCATCTCCTGGGGCTTGTCGCTGCGGGCCAGCAGGTGGAAGCTGCGCAGCGGGCCGTCCACCGATTCCATGACCTGCTGCACCGTCCACAAGGCCTCGGGCAGGCGCGGCCACTCCGCGGGAAGCCAGCGTTGCTTGACCTCGCCCGCACGGATGCTGCTGAGCAATCCCTGGGAGCCGACGCCGTCCGGCTTGACCTGGAGCACGAGCTGAAAGGGGCCATGCCAGGTGGACAGCAGGGTCCAGCCGTTCCATTGGTGCTCGCGGACCCGCTCCGTGCCTGGTCCCGTGGCCAGGGCGGGCTCCGAGGGCGCGCCGGCTGCCCAGTGCGCGCGGTAGTGCGCCAGGACCGCCGGCACACCAAGGCGCGATTCGAAGCGCTGGATGCGCGAGGGAATGCCGTTGACCCAGGCGTCCCGTGCGATCCACTCCGTGTGCCCCTCAGGGACACCGGGCATGTCCGGCCAGGGTGTGGAAGATGCCGAGGCCCAAACCGGCCAGGACCACGCCAGGATCAGCGACCAGGCTGCCCACACCACGCCATCCCACCCCCGCTGAAGCCCTTGACGGGCAAGGCGACGCAGCCCCTGTTCTCTGCGATCACGCCAGGGGCTCCCCAAGTTCACGGCGTGGCTCGTCATCGGCAGGCTCCCGGGTGGTAAGGGCCACCTTCCAGGCGGTCGTGGGGTACCGCCTCGACACGCATGCACGGCAAAGTGGGCGAGGTGTCCTCCAGCAAGGCCATTGGCACCGCCACGACCGTCTGCAAGGCCGACAGTGCACGCAGGCCGAAGGAAACGGCGGCATGGCGATTCAACGCAGTGCGCACGCCTTGCGAGCCCTGCAGGTTCGCGGCATCGGCAGACGCCGCAGTGGTGGCGCCAATGCGCCACAGCGCCGCTTCGCCGGGTCCAGCATCGTTCAGGACCACCTCGACGTGCGCCAGGTGCACCTGCTGGGCCGGCAGGCCGAAGGCGCCCTGCATCAGGCCGTCGCTCGCCTGCAAGGTGGAATCGGCCGCGCGGGTCCCCCAGGTCAAGCTCACCCGGCCGGGATCTGGCAGCAGCGGATTGCCGCGGTGGTCGCGCCACCATGCCACCTGGGCCTCGCCCGAGAAGGACACCAAGGAGGCACCATCGGCCGAGCGAATCTCACCCCGCGGATTGCCCGGCAGGCCATCGCCGCGCAGAAAGAAGCGGGCACGCAGTTGGTCTTCCAGCAAGGTGGTGCGGTCCGCCGCCAGCCCTTCGGCACGTTGGAACGCTGCATAGCGGCTGGCCTGCACCGCAGACTGCTGCAGGCCTGCGTACTTGCCGATGAGGCCAACCGCCAGCCATAGTGGCAACAGCACGGCCACGACGACCAGCAGCTCCGCCAAGGCCTGGCCCACCTGGCCGGCGGGCAAGTGGGCAGGTGAACGCGAGCGCAGGCGCTCAAACGGCGAGTGGCCACCCGACCCGCGAGGGCATGCGGGCCTGCCCGTGCGGCTCATGGCATCACCCCCGCCAGCTCGGGTGACGCACCCAGCGTCGCCAGCAGCGCTGCCCGCCGGGTGCCCTCGACAGGCGCGAGGCGGGCCTGCCAGAAGGGGTTGTACAGGGACGCGTATTCCTTCGCGCCATCCTCACGCAACAGGGTGGCGTGGCCACCCCAGGCCTCGGCCGTCCAGTCGCCCACGCCGCGCTGCGGGCGTTCGAAATAGATTCGTGCAGCACTTACGGCGCTGAGCTGCCCGGACAGCAGATGCTCCGGCAGATGGGTGGAGCCCAGCACCGAAGACGTCGGCCGTGGCGCCACACCCAGGGTGCTGGTGGTGGGCAGGCCCGCCTGGGGCTTGGCCGTCGCCAGCACGAAGTCCAGTTCTGGCGTGCGTTGGCGGCGTGCCGATCCGCTCAGCTCGCGCACCGTGGCAATGCCGGACCAGCGGCTGCCCGCCGTGTCGGCGATGTCGCGGCGCGCATCGAAAGCCAGCACCTGGGCCGAGGTGCCACCCCAGCGCAGATGGCCACCACCCCCCACGTCGGTGCGTCCCCAGCCGGCCGGGACGGTGTTGTCGCTCCATGAGAAGCCACGGCGCCAGGACCAGGTCTGCATGCGCAGGTCCCAGGTGTCCTGAGCCTCCCAACGGTCGAAGCCCATGAGCCGCGTGCCACCGCGTTTTTCCAGCCGCACCAAGCCCGCCGAGAGGTTGGTGATTGCATTGCCGGGGCGTGAGACGGTGAAGTCATCCAGCGAGTCACGCACCACCTCGCGGGTGCGCACCCGGTCGTCGCCGGCATAGCGCGCGGTGAAAGCCTGCCAGGCCTGGGTGTTGGTCTCGAGGACACCCGGCAGGACCTGCGGTGCGTCATCGGTGCGTGGTGGGCTGCCAAACACCGTGCGGTTGGCGGCCACCACCCCCATCGCCGCCGTGTTGGCCAGCGCCGGCCCGGCCTGGTAGGCCACGTCGTTGGCCTGCGCCATGGCCTGCTTGAGCCCTTCGAAGCCCGCGACAGCCACCGGCAGCACCTGGCCGCCGAAGCCCGCTTCCGCCTGCCCGATGCCCTGCGCCAGGGCCTGGAACATCTGGCCGAGCACCTGGCCCACATAGGGCAGCAGGCGGCTGACCTCGCTGAGACGCTGCGACGCCGTGTGGACGTACTGGAGCCAGGCGTCCAGGCTGACCATCTGGGCCGCCAGCGCGTCGGTGGCGACCATGGCCCGGTTGCCGCAGGCCATGAAGTTGAGCAGCCGGGCCTGCTCGGACGCAGCCGCGAGAGCCCCGGCATCGGCAGCATTGACAGCCCGCTGCTTGGCCACCGTGAGTTGGCCCACGTTGTAGACCCCGTACAGCACGATCGTGCAGGTGGCCACCAGCGCGAGGAACCACACGAGGACCTGGCCGCGCGCCCGGTGCGGGCGACGCATCGGCCTCAGGAAAGGAGAAGGCGTGGGCAGGGCCATGGCACAGCCGCCTCAGTGGTCGGCCACGTCAGTGCCGTAATTGTTCAGTCCCTTGGTCTGCCGCGCCTGGGCCTGGGCCTCGCCGGCCGCCTGGGTGGCCTGCCCCTGGGCGCTGGTGGCCGCGTTCTGGTTGCCCGCCAGGCCACCAGCCAGCACCGCCACCTGGCCCCGGACCGTGCGGCCGAAGTAGGTGGTGGTGGCGATGGCGGCCACGGCAATGAGCGCAACAAGGATGATGTACTCCGTCATCCCCTGCCCGCGGATGCGGCTGGCATGCGTGCGGTGGCGGATGGGGATGATGAGATGGTGCTGCGGCATGTGTCCTCCCTGGAAGATGTAGGCGATGAGGTGGCCTGAAGAAGCCACCCGGACGGGCCCTTGGCGTGGGCCACATGGGTCCCGTTGCGAAGCAGTGTAGGGACGCAACAAAAAATTCAAAAACGCAAAACCGGTCCGTTACGCGACGTTTTTGCGAAGCGCTTTTTTTCGATCGTTGATGACAATGAAGCGTCACACAACAGCGGAGGAAGCGACACATGCCGGCGCAGCACAGGCCACGACAGAGGTCTTTTCGATCCCGCTCTCCACGTCGGCCGCATGGCCGGGCCCCAGCCGCACGGGGCATCGCCACGCTCGAGTTCGCGGTCGCGTTTCCCTTGGCCGTGCTGGTGGTGCTGAGCCTGGTGCAGGTCGGCCTGCTGGGCATGGGCAAGCTCATGCTGAACCACATCACTTTCATGGCCGCGAGGCAGGGCGCGGTCCAAAACGCTGACGAGGCGCTCATCCGTGCGGCGGTCATCCGGGGCCTCGCCCCCTTCTACCAGGACAGCACCGAGCCCGATGCGCTCACCCGCCTGCGCAGCGCCCAGGCCCTTGCCGCGCAGGAGGCACCAGCCTTCCTCTCGGTCGAGCGGCTGAGCCCCGGCCCAGGCGCCTTCGACGACTTCGGCCTGCCGGGGCCCGGTGGCAGGCGCCGCATTCCGAACGACAACCTGCGCTGGCGCCACGACGGCGTGCGCGCGCACTCGGGCGTGAACATCCAGGACGCGAACCTGCTCAAGATCAAGGTGCGCTATGGGCAGGCGCTGAAGGTGCCGTTGATGGGCCCCCTGGTGCACGCGGTCATGTGCGGCGGGCACGCCGGTGCCGTGCCGGCCTGGCAGGCGCGCTCGACCTCGCCGCTGCCCGGCACGGCAGATGACTGCACCCGCTACTACGCGTTCGGGCGTGTGCCGGTCGAGTCCTTCGCGGTGGTGCAGATGCACTCGGCCGCCGAGGGGCCCTGACCGGTGGCGCCGCATCCACCCCCTTCTCTGCGGCCGGGGTCGTTGCGCCACCGGGCCATCGCACTCGGGCTGCTGGCCGCGCTGGCCGGCTTGGCGGGGTGCGCCAGCTTGCAGCCTGCCAAGCCCCCATCCGACGCCGCATTGCGGGACACGGCGCCAGATGCCCCGTCAGCCGGCACAGCGGGCACCGTGGCATTGCTGGCCGCTGTTGACCATGCTGAGCAGCTGTATGCCCAGGCACGGTTCGAGGCAGCCTTCGACGCCTTCCGGGCCCTCGTGGAAAGGTCGCCACGCAACCCCTATTTCTGGTTCCGGCTCGGCAACTGCAGTGCCCAGCTGAAACGGTATGGCGAGGCGGCCCGCGCCTTCGAGCAGGCCAGCCGCCTCGACCCCAGCGACGGACGCTTCGCCTACAACCTGGCCTTCGCCCACAGCGCCCTGGCTCGCGATGCGTTCGCGCAGGCCCGTGCCCAGTTGCCGCCCGGCTCCCCGTGGCGCCTGGAGGCGGAGCAGAACCGGCGGCTGATGGAGGCCGTGGTCGGCACGCCGCCGCGCTGAGCCAGGCACATCACCACCGGGCGCCTCCTTGCTCCATGACCACGCTCGCCGTCGCTCCCATCCCCCGCCATCACGGCTGTAGGACAGCGTGAGCAGCCCTCGCGCGGCGGCGTCCGATGGCGGCCCAGCGCGCTTCCTTCCACACTGCCCTCAGCCCACGGTACGGCACGCGACCAGCAAAGCGAAAAGAGAAAGAGCGTCACAGCGAAAGGAACCGTCCCCATGTCATCGAAGTCCTCCACATCCACGGCCCCGGCCTCCTGGCGCAGCCCGGCCCCCTCCCCCGCCAATGAGCGCGACAGCACAGACCCCGACGCCTTACCCGAGCGGCGCACCTCCTGGTGGAGCCTGCTCGGCCCGGGGCTCATCACCGGCGCCGCCGACGACGACCCCAGCGGCATCGCCACTTACACCCAGGGCGGGGCCCAGTTCGGCTACGGTGTGGCCTGGACATTGCTGTTCACCTACCCGCTGATGGTGGGCATCCAGCTGGCCAGTGCGCGCATCGGCCGCGTGACAGGGCGGGGCCTCACCGAGAACTTCGCCAAGGTGTGCCCGACCTGGCTGGTCCACGCGCTGGTGTTCCTGCTCGTGGTGGCCAACGTCATCAACCTGGGGGCTGACCTCAACGCCATGGCTGACGCGGTCAAACTCGTCGCGGGTGGACCTGCGCCGTGGTATGCGCTGGGCTTCGGCGTGGCCTCCCTGGCGCTGCAGGTGCTGCTGCCCTACCGCATCTACGTCAACATCCTGAAGTGGCTGACCTTGTCGCTGCTGGCCTATGTGGGGGTGGCTTTTGCCGTGCACATCGACTGGGGCGCCGCTCTGGCCGGCACGCTGTGGCCCAAGATCGAGTGGCACAAGGAATACATCACCACGCTGGTGGCCATCCTCGGCACCACCATCAGCCCCTACCTGTTCTTCTGGCAGGCCGCGCAGGAGGTGGAGGAGATCAACCGGGTCAAGAAGGCCAAGCCGCTGTGCGTGGCGCCCGCCCAGCGCAAGCCGCAGCTGCGCCGGCTCCGGCTCGACACCCTGATCGGCATGGGTTTCTCCAACCTGATCGCCTTCTTCATGATCCTGGCCGCCGCCGCCACCTTGCATGCCCAGGGGGTCACCAACATCGAGACCACCGCCCAGGCCGCCCAGGCCCTGCAGCCCATCGCTGGCGACCTGGCGTTCGCGCTGTTCGCCATGGGCATCATCGGCACCGGCCTGCTGGCGCTGCCGGTGCTGGCGGGCTCGGCCGCCTATGCCGTGGCCAGCGTGCTGCACGTCCGGCGCGGCCTGGACCAGCCTGCCACCGCCGCCCGCGCCTTCTACGGCGTGCTCGGTGCGGCCATGCTCACAGGAACCGCGCTGAGCATGGTGGGCCTCAATCCGATCCAGACCCTGTACTGGTCGGCGGTCATCAACGCCGTGATCTCGGTGCCCATCATGGTGGTGGTGATGCGCATCGCCGGAGATGCCCGCCTGATGAGCGGCATGGTCCTGCCGCGGGTGTGGCGGGCACTGGGCTGGTGCGCCACCGCAGCCATGGCAGCCGCGGCCTTGGCGATGTTCGGGGCGATGCTGCTGTAGCAGTCGGGGCGCCCCGTCCCCGCTTCCCTTCCCCCTCCGGCGGCTGCACGCCCACTCCCCTTCGCTGGGCTGGTCGAAGTGTGCTCACTGTCTGCGCACACTTCGACAGGCTCAGCGCGGACAGGAACGGGAACGGGACGAGGAAAAAAGCGCAGCACGCCGGCCCCATCCACCACGCCTCCCACGTGTAGGACATCACCCACAGGCGCTGAGGCCGACGTCCGGCCGACAGGTTGCGTCAACCCATCTAGAGTGAACACAAGCGCCTCACGGTGCATCCCGCCCCCCGCAAAACAGGGTGTGCCGGGTCCGGCCGTCGAGCTGTCTTCTCGTCCGCGTGCCCTGCCGTTCGCATTGCTCTTCCAGCCTTGCAATCCGACCCGTCATCTTCAACCAGGCCCTGACATCATGATGATCACAGACCGCTTACCCATCGCCGCCGCCAACGGCATGCTGCGCGAGCAGATCGCCCAATTGCGGCGCCACATCACCCAATGCGACGCCGCGCGCGGCGTGTGGTTCTCCGCCGCACTGGTGGGTGAGACGCTGCACCAGCTCATCGCCCCGCGCTTCGTCACCACCGTGGCGCTCGCCTGCATGGCGATCGCCCTTGCCTGCGGATGGGCCTGAATTGGCCAGCGCCCCCGCTTCCCCTCCCGCGTACCCTGGCGACCACCGCCTGGGGCGCGATGACCTCGGCCTGCTCGACCCCGCGGCCGGGGTGCTGGAACCTCCCATCCGCTCGGTGCTGTTCGGCGCCGCGCGCTTCGAACAACACGGCCGCAGCCTGGCCCGCACCCACGCGGTGCGCCCGGGCCGCCGCGGCGGTGAATTCTTCCCCCGGCTGGCGCAGAACGTCGCAGTGCTGCAGCGCTCGCGCCGCCTTCTCGAGAACCGTGCCGCCCGTGGCCGCCACCTGGGTCCCGCCGCGCACTGGCTGCTCGACAACGCCGCGCTGATCGACGAGCAGGTGCTGGCCATCCGCCAGGGGCTTCCGCGCAGCTTCTTCCGCCTGCTGCCCCTGCTGCGCGATGAACCGCTGGCCGGGCTGCCGCGCATCTACAGCGTCGCCTGGGCTTGGGTGGCGCACACCGACAGTGGCTTCGACCTCGGCCTGATGGAGGCCTACCTGCGGGCCTACCAGGAAGAGCAGCCCCTGACCCTGGCCGAGCTCTGGGCCCTGCACACCACCCTGCGCGTCGTGCTGGTGGAGAACCTGCGCCGCCTGGCCGAGCGCACTGCCGCCCAGCAGGCCGCGCGCGACGCCGCCCACCACTGGATCGACAACGCCGCGGACGACCCGGCCCTGTTCAACCTGCGCCAGCTCGCCCAGCAGGTTAGCGCGCGCGGCGTCAGCGAACCCTTCCTGCTGACGCTGGTGCAGCGCCAGGAAGAGCTGGCCAGCGAGCCCGCACGCGTGCTCGACGCCTGGCTCGGCCTGCAGCTGCCCGAGGCGGCGGCAGCGTTGTCACGCCAGCAAAGCGAGGCCGCGGAAGACCAGCAGAGCATCCGCAATGCCATCACCACCCTGCGCGAGCTGGAGCGTGTGGACTGGCGTGCCTGGGTCTCGCGCTGCAGCACGGTCATGGCCGTGCTCGACCAGTGCCCCGTGCACGCGGCCGAGACCGAAGCCACGCAGGACGCCACGCTGCACGAGATCGAACGCCTGGCGCGCCGCAGCGAACGCAGCGAGACCGCCGTGGCGCAGTTGCTGCTGACCCTGACGCAGCAGGCCGAGGACGTGCACGCCCCCCGCGCCGCACCGGCCTACTGGTGGCGCGGCGAAGGCGAGGCCACGCTGCGCCAGCGCCTTGGCCTGCCCGCGCGCCGCTGGCCGCGGCGCGGCTCCGCCACCTTCCGGCGCCTGGCCACGCCCCTGTACCTGCTGGCCATCACCGCGCTCAGTGTGGGCGGGGTGGCCTGGCTGCTGCGGCACCATGCCGATCCCCAGGCCACCACCAGCTGGCTGGTGCTGGCCGGCCTCCTGCTGCTGGGTCCCATGAGCGAGGCGGTGGTGGCCGTGGTCAACCGGCTGATCAGCGAATCGGTCCGGCCGCAGGTGCTGCCGCGCCTGGCCTTCGCCGAGAAAGTGCCAGCCGGCCAGCGCACACTGGTGGTGATCCCCGCGATCCTTTCCCCCTCGGGCGCGGGCATCGACACCCTGGCCGACCAGCTCGAGCAGCACTACCTGGCCAACCCCGAGCCCCACGCTCAATTCGCCCTGCTGAGCGACTTCGCCGATGCCCCCGCCCTGGCGATGGACAGCGACGGCACGGTGCTGGGCGCCGCGCGCCAGGCCGTGCAGACCCTCAACCAGCGCCACCCGCCGGCCGATCCCTCGCAGCCGCTGCGTTTCCTGCTGCTGCATCGCGAGCGCCAATGGAGCCACACCGAGCAATGCTGGATGGGCTGGGAGCGCAAGCGCGGCAAGCTGGAGCAGCTGGTGCGCACGCTGTGCGAGCCCGACTACCAGCCCTTCATCGACCTCGGCCCGCTGTCGCGCCCCGAACCCGGCACGCCCTACATCCTCACCCTCGATGCCGACACCGGGCTGCCACCCGGCCGCCTGCGCGCACTGGTCGGCATGGCCGCGCACCCGCTCAACCGCGCCCGCATCGACGCCCCCCGCCAGCGCGTCACCGCCGGCTACGGCATCCTGCAACCGCGCGTGGCCGCGCCGCTGCCGCATCCCGAGCAGGTCACCTGGTACCACGCCATCTTCAATGGCCAATGCGGAACCGATGCCTACAGCACCGCCACCTCCGAGGTCTACCAGGACGTCTTCGGCGAAGGCAGCTTCACTGGCAAGGGCCTGCTCGACGTGCGCGCCCTGCATGCCACGCTGGCGCAGCGCATCCCGGCCGGCCAGGTGCTCAGCCATGACCTGCTGGAAGGCGCCCTCACGCGCTGCGCCACCGTCAGCGACATCACTCTCGAGGAAAGCGCCCCCATGCATGCCGACGTGGCCGCCTCGCGGCTGCACCGCTGGACCCGCGGCGACTGGCAGCTGCTGCCTTTCCTGTTCGCGCTGCGCAGCATGCCGATGGGCGTGATCCACCGCTGGAAGATGCTCGACAACCTGCGCCGCTCGCTGGTCGCCCCCACCGCCTGCGCCCTGATGCTGCTGTCAGCGGCCACCGGGGTGCTGCCGCTGGGCTGGGTGATGCTGGTGGTGGCTGCGGCGTTCAGCGGCGGCCCGCTGCTCGGCGCCCTGGCCGGGCTGGCCCCGAGCCGCGACGACATCGCCCTGCGCCCCTTCTACCGCCAAGGCCTGGCCGACGTGGGCCGGGCGCTGCTGGCCTCGGTCTGGCACCTGGCGCAGTCGCTGCACCTGGGCCTGCTGTCGCTCGACGCGGTGGGCCGCGCCTGCTGGCGCCAGGCCGTCTCGCGACGCCACCTTTTGCAATGGACCACTGCGGCGGCCGCCGAGGCCCAGGCCAGCACCAACTGGCAGGTGCTGCAGCTGCGGCACCTGCGCACCCCGCTGGCCGCGCTGGCCCTGGGTGTCCTGCTGCTGGGCCTGCAGTGGGCCGGCGTGCTCGGCACAGTCCACTGGGCCGCCGTGCTGCCGCTGCTGGTGCTGTGGTCGGCCTCCGCCACCTGGACCTGGCTGGCCAGCCGGCCCCGCGCACGCGCGCCCCGCGTCACCCTCGCCACGCCGGACACCGTCTACCTCCATGGCGTGGCCCGCGACACCTGGCGCTATTACGAGCGCCACGTCACCGTCACAGACAACCACCTCCCCCCCGACAACGTGCAGTTCAGCCCCCACATGATGGTGGCGCACCGCACCTCGCCCACCAACATCGGCCTGTACCTGGCGGCCACGGTGTGCGCCCGCGAGATGGGCTTCATCGGCCTGGCCGACATGGCCGACCGGCTCGAGGCCACGCTCGACACCCTGGCGCGGCTGCCGCGCCACCATGGCCACTTCTACAACTGGTACGACACCCTCACGCTGGAGGTGCTGGCACCGGCCTACGTCTCGGCCGTGGACAGCGGCAACTGCTCGGTGAGCCTGCTGGTGGTGGCCCAGGCGTGCGAGACGCTGGCGGCGGACACCCTGGCACAGCCGCCGCGCACCGCCTGTGCGCAGGCCATGGCCAACGCCCTGCGCCGCCCGCAGAACCTGGAGCTGGCCGCCCCCGTGGTGATGAACCTCGTGCCGGGCGCGTCCGAGCTGGTGGCGGAGCTGCAGAAGCAGGCCTGGCCCGCGCCGCCGCCCACGCCGGCGCAGCGCCAGCTGCACGAGCGTGTGCGCCGCGCGCTGGCCCAGCTGGACCTGCTGGCCAGCGGGCAGGACCGCATCGACGACGCCCGGCTGTGGCTGCTGCACGACCTGATGTCCAGCGCCGCCTCGCTGCTGCGCGACGCCGAGGAAGACGCCCAGGCCATTCGCCGGCGCCTGCGCACGCTGGCCGAGCGGGCCCGCGCCCTGGCGCTGGAGGCCGACTTCGGCCTGCTCTACAACCGCCAGCAGCGCCTGCTGCACATCGGTTTGCGCGTCGACACGCAGCAGCTCGACGGCAGCCACTACGACCTGCTGGCCAGCGAATCGCGCCTGACCAGCCTGCTGGCCATCGCCAAGGGCGACGTGCCCGTGGAGCACTGGGCCGCCCTCGGGCGGCCTTTCTTCGCCAACGGCGCATCCACCGGCCTGCGCTCGTGGTCGGGATCGATGTTCGAGTACCTCATGCCCACCCTGGTGCTGGACGAACCGCTGGGCAGCGTGCTGCAGCAGGCCGGGCGCAGCGCCGTGGCCCTGCAGCAGGCCGAGGCACGCGACCGCGACACGCCCTGGGGCATTTCGGAGTCGGCCATCGCCGCGCAGGACCACACCCTGGCCTACCAGTACGGCCCGCAGGGCGTGGCGCGCCTGGCGCTGCGCCGCACGCCAATGCACGAGCGCGTGATCGCCCCCTACGCCACCGCGCTGGCCCTGCTGGTCGATCCCCAGGCCGCCGTCGACAACCTGCGCGCGCTGCAGCGGCTGGGCGCGCGGCGTTCGCTGGGCTTCATCGAGGCCATCGACTACACCCCGCAGCGCCAGGCGGCTGGCTGGTCGCCCACGCTGGTGCACACCTACATGGCCCACCACCAGGCCATGAGCCTGATGGCGCTGTGCAGTGTGCTGAGCGACGACGCGCCGCGCCGCTGGGCCGCCTGCGATCCGCACCTGCGGGCCGTGCGCACCCTGCTGCACGAGCGCGCCCCGCGCGAGGTGCCGATCCTGCGCACCCCGCCGGCGACGGTGGTGCCGCGGCGCCAGCGCAGCGCCCACCTGGCGCTGGACAGCCAGCCCCTGCTCGAACCCCTGCCGCACACGCAATGGCTCGGCAACGGCCGCTACGCCGTGATGCTGCGCGGCCACGGCAGTGGCTGGAGCCAGTGGCAGGGCCAGGGCCTCAACCGCTGGCGTGACGACCTGCTGCGCGACGCGCATGGCCACTTCTTCTACCTGCAGCGCCATGGCGAAGCAGTGCGCCACTCGATCACCGCCCACCCGGCGCCCGACCCGCGTGCCCGCTACCGCTGCCGCATGCAGCCCGACCGCGTGGTCTTCAACGCGCGCTGGCCGGAGCTGGAGACACGCTGCACGGTGTGGGTCAGCCCGGAGGACGACTGCGAGCTGCGCCAGGTCGAGCTGACCAACATCGGCAGCACGGCGCTGGAGCTCACCCTGAGCTCGGCCACCGAGCCCACCCTCACGCCGCCGCGCGCCGACGAGGCCCACCCGGCCTTCTCCAACCTCTTCATCCAGACCCGCTGGGACGCCGCACAGCGCACCCTGTACCTGCGCCGCAAGCCCCGCCTGCCCGACGAGCGCGGGCTGTACGCGGCGCACTGCCTGGCGGTGGCCGACAACGCCCTGCGCACCACCACCCCCTGCGCCGACCGGCTGCGCTGGTGGGGCCGCTACGGCACGGCTGCGAGGCCGATGGGCCCGGGCGGCGCGGTGCCGCTGCCCGACAACGCCACGGCTGAAGAAACCCCACTGACGACCCTGCCGGGCGTGGCCCTGGACACCGGCCTCGACCCGATGGCGGTGATCTCCGCGCGGCTGCACCTGGCCCCCGGCGCCAGCACCACCCTGACCTTCCTGACCGCCGCAGCCGAGACCCCCGACCAGCTGGAGGCGTTGATCGACAAGTACCGCCAACCCAGCCATGTCGAGCGTGCCTCCAACATGTCGCACACCATGGCCTCGATCCTGCTGCGCGAGCTGCAGTTCGACGCCGACACCTGGAGCGCGATGCTCACCCTCAACACCCTGCTGTCCTCCCTGGTCACGCGCGAACGGCCGGCCGAGGCGCTGATCCGCGCCAGCGGCCCCAGCTGCAACCGGCGTGCGCTGTGGCGGCACGGCATCGGCGGCGACCGCCCGATCCTGTGCGTGACCATCCGCAGCGAAGAGGGCCTGAGCCTGGTGCACACCCTGGTGCGCGCCCTGCCCGTGTGGAACGCGGCCGGGGTGGGCATCGACCTGGTGGTGATCAACGGCGAGGCGGCCTCCTACCTCACGCCGGTGCAGCACCAGCTGCTGCACCTGGCCGAGCGCGAGCGCACCCTGCACGACGCCCGTCCGTCTGGTGCCAGCCGTGCCGCGCTGCGCATCCTGCGCGACGCCGACCTCGGCCCCCAGGAGCGCGCCACGCTGCAGGCCTGGGCCAGGGTGCGGCTGCAAGCCGACGGCCGTTCCCTGGGCGAGCACGTCAGCCGCCTGCTCGAGGAGCACCGGCGCGACCATGACGAGCGCAAGCGCATGACGCGCCTGCCGGTTCTGCCGCTGCTGGCGCCGCCCACGGCGACGCCCGTCCCCGCCACGGCCACGGCCCCGGGTGCCAGCCCACGCGCCAGCGCAGGAGCAACAACCGCCACGGCCCGGCGTCCCTGGCCCCCCGTGGCCTCCGCGACCCCGGCCGCGGTCACGGCCGAGCTCCCGCGCGGGGTGTTCGACGAGGCCGACGGCAGCTTCCGCTTCGAGGTGCATCCCGGCTCGCACCCGGCACGACCCTGGGTCAACGTGCTGGCCAACCCTGGCTTCGGCACCCAGGTGTCGGAAGTGGGCGGCGGTCACACCTGGGCGCACAACAGCCGCATGCACCAGATCACGCGCTGGTCGAACGATCCCATTGCCGACCCACCGGGTGAGTGGCTGCTGCTGCACGACCGCGAGAGCGGCCGCGTGTGGCCACTCGGCCGGGTGCTGGGCGGCGCGGCCCCGCGCGAGGTGACCCACGGCATCGGCTTCACGCGCATGCGGCAGTCGATCGACGGGCTGGAGGTCACGCTGACCTGGTGCGTTGACGCGCAGGCCGCGCTCAAGCAGGTGCAGGTGGGCCTGCAGTCCACCGTTGGCGTGCCGCGTGCGCTGCGCCTGGTGACGGTGGTCGAATGGCTGATGGGCAGCAGCGCCGAGGAGCGCATGACCCTGGCCACGGCCTGTGCGCGCCTGAAGGTCTCCCCTGAAGGCGAAGGGTTGCCCACGCCCCGTACTGTCCCGGCGCTGATGGCCACGCAGCTCGAGCACGGTGGGGGCTTCGGTCAATCCACGGCGATCCTGGCCCTGCGCTGCGCCGACGGTGCCGACAACAGCCAGGACGACTGGACCTGCGACCGCCGCGAGCTGGTGGACGCCGCTGGCCAGTGGGTGCTGCCGAACCGCCTGGGCCGGCGCAGCGGCACGGGGCTGGACGCCTGCGCGGCACTGGCCTGCGGGATCAACCTGGCGCCGCGCGGCCACGGCGACGTCACCGTGCTGCTCGGCCACGCGGCCACGCCCACGGAAGCCCAGGCCCTGATGGGTGCGGCCTGGCTGGTCGACCCTGCGCAGCGCCTGCAGCGCCAGCGCATGCAATGGGACGCTCTGGTGGGTGGCATCCAGGTGCACACCCCCGACCCCGCCTTCAACGCCCTGGTCAACCACTGGCTGCCCTACCAGACTGTGGTATGCCGGTTGTGGGCGCGCGCCGGCTTCTACCAGGCAGGCGGTGCCTTCGGCTTCCGCGACCAGCTGCAGGACGCGATGGCCCTCGTCACGCGTGCCCCGCAGCTGCTGGCGGCGCAGATCCGCACCAGCGCGGCGCGCCAGTTCAAGGAAGGCGACGTGCAGCACTGGTGGCACGAGCCCGGGGGTGCCGGGGTGCGCACGCATTTCTCCGACGACCGGCTGTGGCTGCCCAGTGCCGTGGCGCTGTACGTGGCCCGCACCGGCGACCGTGCCTTGCTCGACGAGGAGCTGCCCTTCCTGGAGAGCGCGCCGGTGCCGGCCGAGGCCGAGGACCTGTACGAGACCCCGGCCATCAGCAGCGAGGTCGGCACCTTGTACGAGCACGCCGCGCGCGCCATCGACGTGAGCTTGCGCACCGGGTCACACGGCCTGCCCCTGATCGGCACGGGCGACTGGAACGACGGCATGAACCGTGTCGGCCACCAGGGCCGGGGCGAGTCCGTGTGGCTGGGCTGGTTCCTGTGCCAGGTGGTGGACCAGTTCCTGCCGATCGCCCAGGCGCGTGGCGACGAGACGCGCGTGCAGGCCTGGCATGCGGCGCGCCAGGGCTGGTCGGCGGCCCTGGACGATGCCGGCTGGGACGGCCGCTGGTACCGCCGCGGCTACTTCGACGACGGCTCACCGCTGGGTTCGGCGCAGAACACCGAGTGCCGCATCGACCTCATCGCCCAGGCCTGGGCGGTGCTGAGCGGGGCGGGGCGGCCCGAGCGGGCGCGCGAGGCCCTGGCCAGCGCGCATCGCGAGCTGTGGGACGAGCCGGCGCATCTGGTGCGGCTGCTGCATCCGCCCCTGCAGCATGCCGACCCGAGCGCGGGCTACATCCAGGGCTATCCACCGGGCGTGCGCGAGAACGGTGGCCAGTACAACCATGCGGCGGTGTGGGCCCTGATGGCCGCGGCCCGGCTGCAGCAGGCCGACTGGGCGTGGCGGCTGTTCACGGCGATCAGCCCGGCGCACCGCAGCCTGGCGTCCGCCGGGGCACCCGCGGCCGCGGCGCTGGCCCCGGCCTACGGCGCCGAGCCCTACGTGCTGGCGGGCGACATCTACACCCATGCGCCCTGGGTGGGCCGTGGCGGCTGGAGCTGGTACACCGGCTCGTCCGGATGGCTGCTGTGCGCCTCGGTGGAGTCGCTGTGCGGTGTCGTGCCGCATGCGGGTGGGCGGGTCACGCTGCGGCCCTGCCTGCCGCCGCACTGGGAGGAAGTGACCGTGCGCCTGCGCCTGCAAGGCGTGTGGTGGCGCTTCGTGGTGTGCGCGACGGCGGCTGCGGTCGAGCGGGCACGGGTGCGCTTCCAGCGGGTGCGCCTGGTCAACCCTGGCGAGACCGTCTGGCTGGAGGGCGTGGCCGAAGGCTTGGTGCACGTGGTCTGCCCGGCCTCGCCGACCGAGCCGCCTGCCGTGCGGGCCCCGGGCGCCGTGGTGTCCGCCACGGTGACGGTGATGGAAGCCACGACCGCTTCGTCCAGGGGGCTGTCCGCAGTGGAGTGAACAGCCGGAGGTGGAGCGCGCCTGCGCGCTCCCGTTCCCATGTCACCTGCTCGCATAGCAGGCGTTCCCACGACACCCGAGCGCATACCATCCGCTCGCCCTGAGCCTGTCGAAGGGTGCGCGTGCAGCGAGCGCATCCTCTTTCCGGCATCGTCAGTCACTTCTCCGTTCGCGATGGGGCGCCGCAGGGCCAGGGGTGGCCGACCTCCAGGCGACTGAGCCTGAGCGCCGCCTTGCCACCTCCAACGTTCAACCCTCGTCCGGAACGGTGGCGATCAGGTCCGTCACGCCGACATCCACCCCTGCCTGGAAGAGCAGCGTGCTGGCCTGACCGCGGTGATGTGTCTGGTGGTTGAAGAAATGCTGGACCACATGCCCGAAGCGCTTGGAGTGCGCCTGGCCGGCCATGCTGCGGTAGACGAGGGGCGAAGCCAGCTGTTCGGACGTCAGCGTGCGGGACCATCGCACGATGACCTCATCCAACCGGCTCCGGTAGTCCTGAAGCTGCGCCAGAGAGGGGGCGAGCTCCTGCCGCAGCGAGGTGGGTTGCGGAAACTGCACCAGCGCTGACTGCCACGTTGACGCCTCCGGATGCTGGGCAAAGCGATGCAGCCAGATGGTGTCGCCGACCGCGATGTGGTTCAGCGTCTGGAGCAATGAACCGAAGAACGCACCCCGGTCCTGGGTGACGGCTTCCTCTGACAGCCTGGAGGCAGCCTCGTACATGCGTTGGTTCATCCAGCGGTTGTAGTCGGCCATCAAGGCGGCGGTTTCAGGTGTCATGGCAGATCAGGGTCCTATTGACAAAGTTGGCAAGGAACAGCGGCCAGAGACATTCTTGCAGTTTGATGCGCATAGGCCCTATCTGGATATGCAGGGGCAAGATCAATAGCCCTCTTATGGGGGAATTACCCCTCTGTTTCAGTAACAGCCTGCTACCAACCCAAAACCAGCTGTTTTAGAACGATAGAGTGCGCGAGGTTCGAGCCACGGACCACTTTATCAACAAAATAGCAATAGCGATGAAAGACATTTACCTCAAGTTCACCAAGAAAACAAATTCCAAAGATATCCCTGGTGAGTCTTCCGACTCTGATCACAAAGGTTGGCTAGAAGTTACCTCCTGGGCCCAAGGTATTCACCAGCCCTCATCAGCCGTGGCCTCTACGTCAGGTGGTCATGCCGCTGAACGTTGTGAGCATGCTCCGATGCACTTTGTAAAAGACGTGGACAAGGCCAGTGTGTACTTGTGGGAGGCTTGCTCAGCCGCCTATACCTACGATGTTGAAATTCAATTCTTTCGTGCTTCTGGTACGGTGCGCACCAATTACCTTACGATCAAATTGACAAATGCCATTGTGGCCAGCATAGAAACCAACGTATCTCAAAATGGCCTACCGACTGAAACCTTCACGCTGAAGTATGCAAAAGTGGTATGGGCATATAAAGGCTCCAAGCTAGATGGCAGCGCAAATGTGGGCAATGATGCTGCAGGCTGGGATCTCTCCCTCAACAAATCGGCAGCCTAAAGTGTTTCGACAAAAACATCAATGAGCTGTGATCCAAACGCACTCAAAGGTTCATGAAATAATTAATCAAGCAGATTGTTGAGATTTAATTCGCGCACCCAACTCAATAGCTCTTCGCAAAACCTAGAATAATTTCTCAACAATTTGCCAGCCATATTTCACAACCATTCTTCAACATGAAAAAACAATAAATCTAAGCAAATTTAATGCCATACTCAACACCGATGCCGCTAGCGCTCACAATAATGCTGAATTAACACTGCAATTGAGAATTGGATTTAGACAAATCAATCCGCCTGCCGGCGCCACACATGGAACCTACAATGATTATGGCTCTGCCACAGGTACGCCGCGCAAAATCATCAAATGGAATTCTGGCGAATGGTTTGCGTGGAAAAATAGCTTCGTACAATCGGCCCAGCGCTTTTGGCACGGCAAATTTTGGCTTTCAAATAATGCTGGTTACTTTGCCTTTCTTGTTGGGAAGCAGATTTACCTTCCCAACATCTGGTGCCGTTTTGAACTGATCGGCAATGACGCCTTAGCTGGGCCACATCACCACGTCATAGATGTTGTTCGATTGGATCCCAGTGAAAACTGGTTTGGCTCTCATTCGACGCTCTATGATAGTCTTGACACGCGCTCCGTGCCCAAAGGCATCGATAGCAATGGAAAACCGATCATGCAGCGAGCACATGTGCATGAAATAGGGCATTTGCTTGGAATGGGCCACGTCGATGAAGGGAAGGCTCACTGCCCAGTCACAGGAAATACCAATGCCAATGCCTGCTATGGAATTTCTGACATCGACAAAAATTCTGTGATGGGGAGTGGAATGCAATTACGTCCGGAACACGCAAAGCCCTGGATGACTGCCATAGATGAGTTCGTGAAAGTGGAGCCGCCGTCAACCATATACCCCGTCACCACGGGGCCTCATCCCTTTACAGCCTCACTTAGGCGGACTTATCCTCATAAAGTCTCATGAACTTCTGAATACATGACGCCATGAAAAATTTTTGTACCTTCGCCCTCCTCGGAGTTGTCATGACAATCGGCATGACTTCAACGGCTGTGCAAGCCAGTACAACAGCTTGCGTTCACCAAGAAAAGGATATTCAAACCATGAAAAAAGATGCTGACAACATACAAAAATCACGCTGCATGATCGAGTTAATCCTTGAGGATCTCACCAAAAATTACAATGGAATTGGAGGCGGGGGTATTTCATCAATAACAGCCACCTCCTCAACCTCTTATACCGTTTCATTACCCCAGGAGGAGCGGATCGATCTACTAACCTACGAGTTCATGGTAAGAAATGACGGCACAGCATCTATTAAGCGCAGATTTTCTTCAACGCAAAATGTCTCTCAAAAGCCTCCCGCAACGACTGAAACTAAATAATCCAATTTAGATTTCACGGCGATGGAATTGAGAACTGGTGCCTTGGTGACAAGCGCATTAAAATCAATCTTTCTCGAATACCCCCCCATCAATAGCCAGCCCCAAACAATCCCGCTCCCTCACAATCCCTGCAGACGTACCAGCGCGCAAGAAGAATCCTGTAAGGCCAGCACCTGGTTCATATCCATCCTCAACGAGGAACTCACCCCATGTCCAAACTCAAAGTCAGCTGCATCGGTGTTTCGCTGGACGGCTACGGCGCCGGTCCCAACCAGAGCCTCGACAACCCCCTTGGGGTCGGCGGCATGGGCTTGATGGAGTGGGTCTTCCCGACCCGCACGTTCCAGCGCATGCACGGCAGTGAGGGCGACGGCACCACCGGCCCCGATGACGACTTCGCGGCCCGCGGGTTCGCCAACATGGGCGCGTGGATCCTCGGCCGCAACATGTTCGGGCCCGTGCGAGGTCCCTGGCCCGATGATGAATGGAAGGGCTGGTGGGGGCCCAACCCGCCCTACCACACGCCCGTGTTCGTGCTGACCCACCACCCGCGCGCACCGCTCGAGATGGAGGGCGGCACCACCTTCTACTTCGTTACCGAAGGCATCCACGCCGCCCTGGAGCGCGCCCGCGAAGCCGCCAACGGCAAGGACATCCGCGTGGGCGGCGGCATGGCGACGATCCGGCAATACCTCCAGGCCAGCCTGGTGGACGAGATGCACCTTGCCCTCGGCCCCGCCCTGCTCGGCAGTGGCGAGCCCCTGCTGGCAGGCATCGACCTTCGGGCCCTGGGCTTCGAACGCACGGAGCACGTCAACACCGCGCACGCCATGCATGTGGTCCTGACACGGCGCGGATGAGGGATCTGCAAGATCGAGGCAGATCCCACCCTCTCTCATCCCCCCGCCGTAGCGGCGATCAGCGCCGGTTGAGCCAGGCCCGGTCGATCCCCGGCGGCATGTCGGTGCAGCTGTCGCCGATCCACTTGGCCTGGATGGATTGCTCCATGCGGACGGGCAGGCCCATGGCCACGCCATCCATCGTCCAGTGGCCGGTGGCGTTGCGGTCGTCGATGACCTTGACCGTGCCATGCCCCTTGCCGTTCATCCGGCCCCGGCAGACCACGTCGAAGCTTGCACCAGAAGCGTTCTGGCTGGTGACGTTCGCGCTGCAGCCCTCCGCCCCCTTGATCGCGGCCAGGTTGAGGGAGCCGGTCGGGGCGCACTCCAGGCGCGGCGCCCAGCCTGCCGGCAAGCCCGCTTGCGCCATCGCGTCCACGATGGCCTGACGCTCGGCGGGCTGCATGGCGCCCTGGATGTCGAGGACCGTTGGCAGGCGCTGGCCGTTGAGCGTGGTGTTCGAGGCCCCCGCCCACAGGCCCGGCCGGAAGGCCAGGGGCTCGGCCTGCACCTCTCCCCCACAGGTTACGCCTACCAGCAGGGCGAGGGCCGCAGAGACAGTGGGAAGGGTGGAAAGCGCCAAGGCAACAAAGCGGAACGTCGGTGACCTCTTCTTCACGGCAAGCAACCTCTCTCTCAGCAAGTCAAAGAAACGAAATGGAAATGGAAACGGCGGATGGGATGGCCCATTCCCTCACGCCGACGGCTCCAGGCGATGCAGGCCATGCAGTTCGTTGTAGAGATAGCCGGCCAGCTTGGGAATGACGGTGTGCCATTCGCTGCGCTGCCCCTCGCACAGCAGCACGACACGGTGGGTGCCGATGAAGTCGCCGTCGAATGACATCGAGTAGTCGTCGATCTTGAGCTGCTCGCCAGGCTGGACCGTGGCCTGGTCGGCAATGCGGTCCGCGAACGCGCTGCCTTCCCGGTCGTGGTACTCGATGCCGTCGTCGACGCTGGCAAAGGCGCTGGTCTTGCGGCCCAGGTAGGTCAGCGGCTTGTCGGAGCGGTTGAGCAGCCACACAGGCTGCCGGTCGGAACAGCGGGTGAAGAAGGGGATGGCCAGATACAGGCCCGGCGCGGCCCCGGCCGCATACGCCGCGAGGTTCTCCTGGGCGAGCTGGTCGGCAATGGCCTGGCGGCGGCGGGCCAGCGCTTCGAACAGATCGTCATCGTCCCGCGGCCTCAGGCCGACGAAGGACTCCAGTGCAGCACAGGCCGCGCTGAGGCGGGCATAGCGCGCCAGGTTCTGGGCATGACGCGCAGCCACGTCCGGGTGACACTCGCCGGCCCAGTATTTCGCGGCCTGCATGACGCCTTTGTGCATCTCCTCGCCCACCATCACTTCCACTCCTGCACACGGCAGCTGAACTGCTGCCGTTCCAGTGTAAGGCGTGCGCAATGCCCCCGACGGCCCGGTCGGGACCTCAGCGTCCCTGGCCGTCGAGCTTGAAAAACGCCCACATCAACTCCGTGGCCGAGATCGCCTGGGAGGCCTCCTCGCCACGCCCCTTGTGCCCGCCCGGCCAGGAATGCCCCCCGGTCTCGGTGACGCACAACTCGACCCGCGCGCCATCCCGGCATCCTTGCGCATGGCGCTCGCACCAGGCGCCAGGGCGCTCGAGCACGCGCTGCGGCGGCGCACCGGCCGTGCAACCGTCCAGCCGCATCCACTGCGCCACCGTGTCGGACACGGAGCGAAAGTCCGCCACCAGGGCAGGATCCCGCGACTTGGGACCGGCTCCGCCCTTGAACAGCACCATGTCGTCGTCACGCGCGTGGATGTGCAGCACCGACACCGGCCGCGCCGGGCGGCACTCGAGCGTGTTGTCGGTGCCAGCCACGGCGGCGATGCGCGTGAAGACCTCCGGCATCTCGCAGGCCAGGCGGTAGGCCATCATGGCGCCGTTCGACATGCCGGTGGCATGGATGCGCCGCGGGTCGATGTTCAGCTGGCGGCCCAGCTGGGCCACCACGCGGCGGATGAAGTCCACGTCGTCCACGCGCTGATCACGCGCCGCGCCGCAGCAGGCACCGGCGTTCCAGGTGGCGAAGTGCCCGCTCGGCAAACGGCTGTAGCCGTTGGGGAAGACCACCACCGCACCTTCCTTCTCGGCGGCGCTGACCAGGCCGAAGCGGTTGTCGTCGGCCATGTAGTCCATGCTGCCGCCCCCGCCGTGCAGGACCACCAGCAGAGGCGCCGGGCGCGCAGGGTCGTAGGTGGCAGGCACGTGCACGCGGTACCAGCGCGTCAGGCCACCATGCTGCAGCGCGAAGGTGTGGTCACCTGGTTGCGTGAGTGGCGCATCGATGTCGGTGCGAGCCTGGGGCGCGGGCTCCTGCTGCTGGCGCTCCAGCCAGCGCTCCTTCAGGCGCTGGCGGATGGGCCCGTCAGCCGCCTGCGCCGGCCCCAGGGCGGCCAGGAGGGCCAGGCCCAGCGCCAGCCCGAATGCAGGCCAGCGCCGGTTGCGTCGGCGGTCCGTGCAGACTTTGCTCAATGTGCTCATCAGGGGTCCTTGCGCAGCCGAGTCGGTTGGCATCCTAATGCCCCGGTCGGTGCGAAAGCCAGGGCCCTGTAGGAAGACACCGCGAGATGTCACGCCCCCCTCGCTTCGCCACTGTCACCGGCATATCCTCTGTTTGACGGCCACCGACTGCGATGGTTAGCAGCAAGAGCGGCTGAACAGGCTGCACAGCCAAGACGGACCGCCGCAAGGAGATCAACATGGCGAACCCGACCCTGTCCGAGGGGGACCACCCCTCCTCTACCGATCCCGGCCCCGTGGGGGCCCTGGCCACGGCTTTCACGGCAGTGATGGCTGCCTTGGCCGCGTTGGTGCTGGTCGCCACGCTGTCAGGCTGCGCCTCGCAGGTCGACGGGCAATGGCACGACCCCTCGCTCGGTCCCGCCGCCCTGCGCGGCGCCCGTGTCCTGGTGAACTGCGAGGCGGATGAGCCGGTGGTGCAGCGGCTGTGCATCGAGCAACTCGCCGCCGCCGTGTCGTCCCGCGGAGGCACCGCCGTCCTGCCGCCTGAAAACCTGCTGTCCACCTCCAGCGCGACCAGCCAGGGTGAAGGGGCCGTGCTGGCCGCGGCGCGCGACAACCAGGCCCGCGCCGTGATCATCAACCGGGTCGCCCCCACGGTGACCAGTGTCGGCAGTTCCTCGGGCGTGCGCCTCGGCTTCGGCGGATTCGGCTTTGGCGGGGGTGGGGTGTACAGCGGCGTGGGGGTGTCGATGCCCGTGGGCGGCAGTCCGCAGACGGTGAACACTCATTACGCCGCCAACACGCGGCTGCTGGACCCTGGCAGCGGCAAGCTGCTGTGGACCGCCAAGGCCAGCGTCTCCTCGACCAGCTCGAACGACTTGCAGGCGCAGATCAGCGAGCTCACCCACACCGTGTTCGCCGCCATGGACAAGTCGAGCCTGTTCTGAAGGCGGGGCGGGGCTTGATTCGTCGCAAAGCGAAGGGCGTCCGTTTGGCGGCATGATGTTCACCTCCTTCCACCGATTGCACCTTTATCAGTGAACACCCGCGCGCCCTCCTCTTCCACGTCTCCCAAGTTCCGGCTCGACAAATGGCTGTGGGCGGCCCGGTTCTTCAAGACCCGCAGCCTGGCCAGCGAAGAGATTGCCAAGCACCGCGTCAACGTCAATGGCCAGCTGGCCAAGGCCTCCCGCGAGGTGCACCTGGAGGACCGCATCGACCTGCGCCAGGGACAGGTGATCAAAACCGTCATCGTCAAAGGGCTGAGCGACGAGCGCGGCCCGGCGCCGGTGGCGCAGGCGCTGTACGAGGAAACACCCGAGAGCGTGGCACGGCGAGAGCAGCACGCGCGCGAGCGCGCCTACGCCGCCGACCCTTCCCGGGCCCTGGCTCAGGGCCGTCCCACCAAGCGCGACCGTCGCAAGCTGGCCGAGTGGAACCGCTGGAGTGCCAGTTCCGAGCCGCCGCCCTGAGTGGCGCTTGAGCTGAGCTGGGCTGAACCTGGCCGCCGGGCTCAGCGCCCGAGGCGGGCTTCCTCGCGGTCGGCCTCGGCGAAGAGGTCCGCCGCGATACCGGGATCGCAGGCCAGCAGGGCGTGCGCCAGGCGCCGCTTCTGCGCAATGGCCTCGGCGCTGGCGGGCGCCTCGCGGGACGGCAGGGCCACGAACGCCGAGCGAATGCCGTCCAGCAATGAGCGCAGCGAAGGAAGCCGGGGAAAGGTCTGGGAGGTGTGGGTCGTGTCGTTCATCGGAGAGGTCTTCAATCAATCACGTGAGAGAGAGACTCCTCAACAACCACTCTGCTCTTGTTTTGTTGCGGCGCAGTATAGGTAGAAGCTCATCCGCACGAACCCTGCAACTTAGGGGGACGTGATGCGGATTGGCTTGGAAACCATGCACGCGACACGCACCCCCTGGCACGCCCTCCTTTGCCGTGCTGTGTGTTCGCCGCTTTAGGCCAGGCGCTGCAAGGCCTGGGCGATCGCGTCGATGGTCTGGTCGATCTGCGCCGGCTGGATGATGAGCGGCGGCGACAGGGCGATGGTGTCGCCGGTGGTGCGGACCAGCACGCCCTGCTCGAAGCAGTCGAGGAACACCTCGAAGGCCCGTCGCCCCGGCGCGGCCTCGCGCGGCTTCAGCTCGATGCCCGCCATCAGCCCGATGCCGCGCACGTCGATCACATGGGGCGCCCCGCGCAGGCCGAGCAGCCGCTGGGCAAAGTGCGCCTGCAGCTCGCCAGCCCGCGTCAGCAGCCCTTCCTCGGCGTAGGTGTCCAGCGTGGCCAGTGCCGCGGCACAGGCCAGCGGGTGGCCCGAGTAGGTGTAGCCGTGCATGAACTCGATCGCCTGCGGCGGGCCGCTCATGAAGGCGGCGTGGATCTTCTCGTCGACCAGCACCGCGCCCATCGGCACGCTGCCGTTGGTCAGGCCCTTGGCGGCGGTGATGAGGTCGGGACGCACCTTGAAGGCCTGCGCCGCGAAGGGCTGCCCGACGCGTCCGAAGCCCGTGATCACCTCGTCAAAGATCAGCAGGATGCCGTGGCGGTCACAGATCGCCCTCAGCCGCTCCAGGTAGCCGACGGGAGGCACCAGCACGCCCGTCGAGCCGGCCACCGGCTCCACGATCACCGCCGCGATGGTCGAGGCGTCGTGCAGCGCGACCAGCCGCTCCAGGTCATCGGCCATCGCCTCGCCGCCGTGCGCCGGGCGGCCGAAGCAGAAGGCGTTGCGCGCCGGGTCGTGGGTGTGGCAGAGGTGGTCGACCCCGGGCAGCAGCGGTCCGAACATCTTGCGGTTGGCCACCATGCCACCCACCGACACGCCGCCGAAGTTCACGCCGTGGTAACCCCGCTCGCGCCCGATCAGCCGGGTACGGCCGCCCTCGCCGCGCAGCCGGTGCCAGGCCAGCGCGATCTTCAGCGCCGTGTCCACCGACTCCGAGCCCGAGTTGGTGAAGAACACCTTGTTCAGCCCCGCAGGTGCCAGCGCCGCCAGCCGCGTGGCCAGCTGGAAGGCCGCGGGGTGGCCCATCTGGAAGGCTGTGGCGTAGTCCAGCGCCGCCGCCTGCGACTGGATCGCCTGCACGATGCGCGGCCGCGCGTGGCCGGCATTGACGCACCACAGGCCCGACATCGCATCGAGCACGCGGCGGCCGTCGGCCGTGGTGTAGTGCATGCCCTCGGCCTTCGTGAACAGGCGCGGCGCCTGCTTGAACTGGCGGTTGGCGGTGAAAGGCATCCAGTAGGCGTCGAGCTCGGGGGATGCCGTGGCACCGGCGTTGGGCGAAGCACTCATGATCGTTTCCTGTGGTGGCAGTTGGTGAGGAAGAAGAGGCACAGCACGTCGCACCAGTGTAGGAGCCACAATCCCCCTCCCGTCACTTTCCCCATCGACACGCACCATGTCACGGATCGCCATCGTCAGCGCCATGGCCGAGGAGTTGCAGGGCCTGAAGGCGCACCTGTCCGCGGCCGAGACCGTCGCCCACGCCGGCCGCGCCTTCTGGCGTGGGCGGCTCGGCCCGCACGAGGTCGTGCTCGCGCTGTCGGGCATCGGCAAGGTGGCGGCAGCCACCACCGCGGCCGTGTTGCTGGGCGGGGGGTTCGGGGTCTCGCGCATCGTCTTCACCGGCGTGGCCGGGGGCCTGGGCAGCGAGGTGAAGGTCGGCGACGTCGTGGTGGCGGATGCACTGGTGCAGCACGACATGGATGCCTCGCCGCTGTTCCCGCGCTACGAGGTGCCGCTGTACGGGCTCTCGCATTTTCCGGCGGACGCGGAGATGTCGGACCGGCTGCAGGCGGTGTCCGTGCAGGTGCTGCAACCGTTGCAGACGGCCGATGCGGACGCCTTGGGCACCGCCGGCGGCAGCACGTCCGGCCTGCGCCGCGAGGACCTGGCCGCCTTCGGCCTGGCCGCGCCGCGGGTGCACCGTGGGCTGGTCCTCACGGGTGACCGCTTCGTCGCCAGCGCTGCCGAGAGCCGGCGCCTGCGCGAGGCCTTCCCCGCCGCGCTGGCGGTCGAGATGGAAGGCGCCGCCGTGGCCCAGGTGTGCCGCGACTTCGGCACGCCCTTCGCGGTGCTGCGCGTGGTGTCGGACCGCGCCGACGACGACGCGCACCTGGACTTCGGCCGCTTCATCCAGGACATCGCCAGCCGCTACACGGTGGCGATGGTGCTGGGGCTGCTGGCGGCAGGCTGAGGCGGCGTCTCAGCGGCGCGCCTCGTCCAGCGCCTTCAGCCGCCGGTAGAGCGTGCGTTCGCTCCACCCCAGCTGCCGCGCCAGCTCGCGCCGTGAGCCTTTGAAGCCGCGCAGCAAGGCCGACAGGGCGGCGTCATCGTCGCCCGGGTCGGCCAGTGGCACCGCCGGCCCACCGCCCTCTCCCAGCCCCGGCGGCAGGTGCTCGCCGCGCACCACCCCGTCGTCAGCGAACAGCCGCGCGCGCTCCAGCACGTTGCGCAGCTCGCGGATGTTGCCGGGCCAGTCGTGGGCCTGCAGGCGCGCCAGGGCATCCGGCGCCAGCGAGCCGCCGCCACGGCGCAGGAAGGAATCGGCCAGCAGCGGGATGTCTTCCACCCGCTCGCGCAAAGGCGGCAGCGCGATGGGGAAGGCGCTGATGCGGTAGTAGAGGTCCTTGCGGAAGCGCTCCTGCGCCATCATCTGCCGCAGCGGCTTGTGCGTGGCAGCGACGAGGCGGAAGTCGGCCTGCCGTGTCTCGACGCCGCCCACCCGGCGGTAGGTGCCCGACTCGATCAGCCGCAACAGCTTCACCTGCATCGACAAGGGCACGTCGCCCATCTCGTCGAGGAACAGGGTGCCGCCATGGGCAGTCTCGACCAGCCCCTTCTTGCGCATGTGCGCCCCGGTGAACGCGCCCTTCTCATGGCCGAACAGTTCGCTCTCGAACAAGGTCTCGGCCAGCCCCGAGCAGTCAACCACCACGAACGGCCCGCCGGCACGCTCGCTGGCCTCGTGCACCGCGCGGGCGAACAGCTCCTTGCCCGTCCCGGATTCGCCCAGCAGCAAAACCGGCAGGCTCGACGGCGCCACCCGTTGCACCGCCCCCAGCGCCGCGTTGAACGCGGGCGAGCCGCCCACCAGCCCTTCGGTGCAGGGACGGGCCGAGGCGCTGCGCACGGTGTTCAGCCGCTCGACGTAGGCGACCACCTCGCCGCGTTCATCCAGGATCGGCCGCAGCTCCACGTCCACATGCTCGGGCCCGCGGGGCGTGTGATGGACGTGCAGCACCCGGTCCGGCCCCTTCTGTGCCAACGCCTTCTGCATCGGGCAGTGCTCGCCAGCCTGGTCGCAAGGCCGGTCGTAGTGGTGCGAGACGTGGTAGCACTTGTGCCCGATGTAAGGCCGGCCCACCGCGCCGAACTGGCGCTGGTAGGCGGCATTGGCCGCGAGGATGTTGTAGTCCAGGTCCAGCACGATCATGGGCTGTGGCTCGTGCGCCAGGAAGGAGATGAGCCCCGACACCAGCGGGCCGTGCGCCGCGACCGGGTGGATCGGAATGATGGAGGAGGCGTTGGAGGTCGGCATGCCGCATTGTCGCCTCGGACTGCCATGACACTGCCAACCCCGCCAAAAGACTGCCAATGTCTGCCAAATGGCAGTGCAGGGGGCCGGAGAGGCAAGGCCGCCTTCGGCCCACCCTAGAGAAAACCCTTAGCCGCCAAGCACTTGGGCAACCGCCACCGTGCCCGGCTGGTCTGGCATGCAACTTGATACCCGCTGCCTCACATCCTGGCCGTGCCGCGGATGCGCTGGCCCGCCCTCCGGTTTCCTTCTCCTTCCTCCCCCACCCACTCCTTCTTTCATTCCTCTCCACCATGCTGACCGGCCTCCCCTTGAACAGCCCACCCCATGTCGAAGGCTTCTTCGATCCCGCCACCGGCACCGTGAGCTACCTCGTCCTGGATCCCGACAGCCGCCAGTGCGCCCTCATCGACACCGTGCTCGACTATGACGCGCGCTCGGGACGCACCACCACGCGCCAGGCCGATCGCCTCTCCGCCCGCATCGCCGAGCTGGGGGCCCAGGTGCAGTGGATCCTGGAGACGCATGTGCACGCCGACCACCTCTCGGCCGCCAGTTGCCTGAAGCAGCGCCACGGCGGGTGCATCGGCATCGGCCGGCATGTCGGCGAGGTGCAGGTGCTGTTCGCGGACCTCTTCCCACCGGGCGAGGTGCCCCCAGCGTTCGACCACCTGTTCACCAATGGCGAGAGCTTCACCATCGGCCAGTTGCCGGTGCAGGTGTTCCACACCCCAGGCCACACACCGGCCTGCGTGGCCTACCTGGTGGGTCAGGCACCACACCAGGCGGTGTTCGTGGGCGACGCCCTGTTCATGCCCGACCTGGGCACCGGCCGCTGCGACTTCCCCGGCGGCGACGCACGCCTGCTCTACCGCGCCGTGCGGCAACTGCTGGACATCCTGCCGCCCAGCACCGCCGTGTACCCCGGCCACGACGACCCGCCCCCGCAACGCAGCGTGCAGTTTGTCAGCAGCGTGGCCGAGCAGCGCGCCAGCAACATCCACGTGCGCGACGGCATCAGCGAGGACGACTTCGTGGCGCGGCGCCAGGCGCGCGACGCCTCGCTCGCCCTGCCCGCGCTGATGCTGCCCGCGGTGCAGCTGAACCTGCGCGCCGGACAGCTGCCCCCACCGCACGCCAATGGCATCCGCTACCTGCAGATCCCGCTCAATGCGATCTGAGCGACCTGCGCTTCGCAACTCATCCTGGCGTTGACAAATCCCATGACCGACATCCACCCCCCCGCCCCACCCGTTTCCACGTCCTTCACCGGCCCCTTATCCGACATCGTCCTGCCTGCCGCACCGGTGCCGCGGGCGCTGCGCGCAACGCGGGCCCGCCATGCCGTGGTGATCGTGGGCGGTGGCAGCGCGGGCATCGCGGTGGCGGCCAGCCTGCTTCGGCGTCATCCCCAGCTGGACATCGCGCTCATCGAGCCGGCCGAGACCCACACCTACCAGCCCGGCTGGACGCTGGTGGGCGGGGGCGTGTTCAAGCGCGAGGCCACGCTGCGCCCGATGGCCTCGGTCATCCCGCCCGGCGTGCATTGGCTGGCCACTTCGGTGAAAGGCTTCGATCCCGAGCACAACGCAGTGATCCTCGCCGACGGCAGCGCGGTGCGCTACGAGCAGCTGGTCGTCTGCCCCGGCCTGAAGCTGGACTGGGGCGCGGTCGAGGGGCTGGGCGAGACCCTGGGCCGCAACGGCGTCACCTCCAACTACCGCGGCGACCTCGCCCCCTACACCTGGGAGCTGGTGCGGCAGTTCCGCGGCGGACGGGCGCTGTTCACCCAGCCGCCGATGCCCATCAAGTGCGCCGGCGCGCCGCAGAAGGCCATGTACCTCGCGGCCGACCACTGGCGCCGCCGCGGCGTGCTCGCCGACGCGCAGATCGAGTTCCTCAACGCGGGCCCGTCGCTGTTCGGTGTGGCCGCGTACGTGCCGGCGTTGACGTCCTATGTCGAGGCGTATGGCATCACGCCGAGCTTCGGGCACAACCTGGTGGCGATCGACGGTCCCGGCCGCATGGCCACCTTCCAGCACACCCTGCCGGACGGCCGCAGCGCCCAGGTGAGCAAGCCCTTCGACATGATCCACGTCGTGCCACCGCAGACCGCCCCCGACTTCGTACGCGACAGCCCGCTGGCCGACGCAGCGGGCTGGGTGGACGTGGATCCGGCCACGCTGGTCCACAAGGTCTACCCGAACATCTTCGCCCTGGGGGATGCTGGCAACACCCCCAACGCCAAGACCGCCGCCGCAGCGCGCAAGCAGGCCCCCGTGGTGGCCCACAACGTGCTGGCCCTGCGCGGCAGGGCCCAGGGCGTGGCCCGCTACGACGGCTACGGCGCCTGCCCCCTGACGGTGTCGCGCGGCCGCATCGTGCTGGCCGAGTTCGGCTATGGCGGCAAGCTGGCGCCAAGCCTGCCGAAGTGGCTGATCGACGGCACCCGGCCCTCGCATGCCGCCTGGCAGCTCAAGGTGCGCGTGCTGCCTGCGCTGTACTGGCAAGCGATGCTCAAGGGCCGCGAGTGGCTGGCCGAGGCGGTCGTGGCGGACGCCTGAGCTTGCTTCCAGCGGAGGAATGACGGGCGCCATCTGTACAGAGTCTTTACACTCCCGGACTTCGTCTCACCGGAGCGGCCCTCGCCCCACAAGTCCATGACACTTTCCAGCTCGACCCCCGAATACCTCGAACAATGCCGCCAGGCCCTGAACAGCGAGCAGGCCCGCTCGCTGGCCGAAACCAGCAACTGGTCTCACGTCGACAGGCAGCAGGTCCACCTGGACTGGGACAGCCTGTACAAGGCGCTGGCACCGCTGGTGGACAGCGCCCCGCCGTCGTCGCCGCAGGTCCAGGCCCTCATGGCACGCCACCACGCCATCGCCTCGCGGTTCTATCCGCCTTCGCGCGAGGCCTACATCGGCATGGGGCTGTTCTACCAGGACAACCCCGAGATGAAGTCCTTCCACAACGCCTACCACCCGAGGATGGTCGAGTTTCTCGGAGAGGCCATCCATGCCTACGCCGTGCGCCACCTGCCGCCCTCCGGCATGCTCAGCGCCTGAGCGGGCTTAGATACCTCCCAGGAAACAGCGCCCGGTGTCATGAGATTGGCACTCGGTGCGCAGCAGCCCCCACCCCAGCCCTCCCCCAGCGGGGGAGGGAGTCCGCTCCTTCCCCCCTCTGGGGGAAGGTTGGGATGGGGGCGCAGCATTCGCAGATCGCCATCTTTTTCTTGTCCACGCCCGCCGGCGAATACATCGCTCAGCCCGAACGGGAGTGCTTAGCCCAGCCCCAGGAAATCCGAGATCTGCGTGTCTGCCGCCTGCATGGCCTCCTCGAACTGCGCCAGACCGCGCGTCATGCCGTCGCGCCGGCCGGCGCGGCTGGCGTTCTCCAACTCCGCGCACAGGTCGCCCAGCGCCAGGGCCCCCACCGAGCGCGAGGCCGATTTCAGCTTGTGGGCGATCGCGCTGATGCGCCGGTAGTCCTGGGTGGTGCGCAGCTCGGCCGACAGCCGGCTGGCCTGCTCCAGGTAGTCGCTCAGGATGCGCCGGATGACCTGTGGGTTGTCGCCCACCAGCTCCTTGAGCACCTCCACGTTCACCGGCTGCGGCGGTCCGCCCTGCTCGCCGGCAGCCGTCAGCTGGCATCCTTCTACGACGAGCTCGCCCGGGGCGGGCATCCACTTGTCCAGTGCCTCCTTGAGCAGGTGCAGTTGCAGCGGCTTGGTGAGGTACTCGTCCATCCCCGCCGCCTGCGCCCGGAGAACCTCGCCGCGCAAGGCATTGGCGGTCAGCGCGAGGATGGGCAGCCGCTGGGCCGCCGGGGTGCCCAGGCGGGCCTCCTCGCGGCGGATGTTCTCGGCCAGGGTGTAGCCGTCCATGTCGGGCATGTGCAGATCGGTCAGCAGCAGCGCGTAGTGCTCGGCCTGCCACATGCGCAGCGCCTCGCCGCCGTTGTCGGCAATCTCGGCCGCATGGCCCAGCAGCTCGATCTGGCGCAGGATCACCGCCTGGTTGACCTCGTCGTCCTCAGCCACCAGGATCAGCCGCCCCTGGGCGCGCGCCTGGGCATGGTTCGTCGGGGCGGCCGGCAGGTCCGCCAGCAGCTCTTCGGCCGCCACGCGCTCGCGCAGCACTTCTGGTGAAGCCAGGCCGGCGGCCACCGCCACCGCGCGCAGCAACGAGCTGCGCCGCAGGCAGTTGCCGTCCAGGGTCACGACGTCGGAGGCGGTCAGGCGCGTGCGCTGCCCCCAGCCGCGCACGATCAGCAGGTGCCGCGCGTCCGGCACGTCGGCGAAGACCGCGTGCAGGGCCGGCAGCGAGATCGGGTCGCTGCGCATGCTCTGGTGGATCACCACCGGCCGCACCAGGCCGTGCGCGCGCACCACGGCCGCCTCCAGGTTGCCCACCATGCGCACCCGTGCGCCGGCATGCTCGAGGTAGACGCGCAGGTCGCGCGCATGCGTGTCCGCGCCGATGATGATGCAGTCCAGCTCGCTGATGTCGGGGCCGGGGCCGCGGCCGGCGCCGTCCTGCAGCACGTCGAGCGGCAGCGTGACGGTGAAGGTGGCGCCCTCCCCCGGCGCGCTGCGCACCTGGATGTCGCCGTGCATCAGCGTCACCAGCCGCTTGCAGATCGCCAGGCCCAGCCCGGTGCCGCCGAAGCGCCGCGTGGTCGAGACCTCGGCCTGCGTGAACGACGAGAACAGGTGCTCGATCGACTCCGGCGCCATGCCGACGCCGTTGTCGCTGACGCGCAGCCGCAGATGCGGCGGGCGCTGCTCGTGCAGCGGGGGCCGGTCCATGTCCACGCGGATCGCGGCCCAGCCCGGCTGGTGCGCCTCGCCGGTGCTGAACTTGATGGCGTTGCCGGCCAGGTTGAACAGCACCTGGCGCAGCCGCGTGGGGTCGGCCCACACCTGGGCCGGCACGTCCGGCGCGATGAACAGGTTCAGCTCGACGTTCTTGTGGATCGCCATCGGCAGCAGGGTGTCGCACACGCTCTCGATCAGCTCGTGCAAGGCCACCGGTGCACGCTCCAGCTCCAGCCGGCCGGCCTCGATCTTGGAGAAGTCGAGGATGTCGTCCAGGATGCCCAGCAGTGAGAACGCCGAGGTGCGGATGGTGCGCACGGCGTCGGCCAGGTGCTCGGGAAGCTGGCTGTGGGCCAGCAGCTCCACCATGCCCACCACGCCATTCATCGGCGTGCGGATCTCATGGCTCATGGTGGCCAGGAAGGCGCTCTTGGCCAGGTTGGCCGCCTCGGCCGCCTCGCGCGACTGCTCCAGCTCGGCGGTGCGCTCGATCACGCGGTTCTCCAGCTCGGCGTTGGCCGCCAGCAGCTTGGCCTCGGCCTGCTTGCGCTCGGAGATGTCCACGCTGAAGAGCGCGATGCCTTCGGGTGCCGGGATGACACTCACCTGGAACCAGCCGCTCCAGCCATCCTGGAAGTGGAACTCGACCTCGCTGTACTGCGACTCGCGCTCGAACATGCAGCGCCGGATGCGGCCGAACACTTCGGTGTGCTCGATGCCCGGGAACATCTCCATCATGGTGCGGCCGATGTGGGCCTGCGAGGGCAGACGGTTGTGGCGCGCGGCCGCGGCGTTGACGTAGCGGTAGCGCCAGTCGGTCCCCACGATCTGGCAGCCCTCGAGCATGTTGTCGAGGGTGTTGCGGTACAGCGCCACGCTTTCGCGCAGGGCCTCGTTCATGCGTTCGCGCTCCGTGGTGTCGGTCACCGAGGCGACCACGACGAAGTCCCCGCCCGCCTCCAGCGGGCTCAGACTGATGTCGACCGGGAAGACCGTGCCGTCCTTGCGCAGCGCGCGCAGGTCCGAGCGGCCCGCGCCCATCGCCCGGGGCGAGGGGACATGCACGAAATGCTCGCGCAGCCGGACGTGCCCTGCGCGCACGGGCGTCGGCATCAGCATCTCGAGGGGCTGGCCGACCAGCTCCTCGCGACTCCAGCCGAACAAGGCCTCGGCCTTGCGGTTGACTTGCACGAGCCGGCCCTCGCGATTGGCCATCAACAGCGCGTCGGGAGCGAACTCGAACAGGTCCATCAGGCGGCGCTGGTTGTTCTCCAGCGCGGCGGTGCGCTCGGCCACGCGCTGCTCCAGCTCCGCGTTGAGCTGGCGCAGCGTGGCATCGGACTGCGCACGGGCCAGCATCTCGCGCCGGATGCTGTGCAGCATGACGGCAAAAATCGCCGCCGCGCTCAGGATCGTCAGCACCAGCAGCACCAGGACGTTGCGCCGCTCGATGCGGACGTCGGCCTCGCGCTCCAGCACGCGCGCGGCCTCGGCGTTGTCGATCTCGTAGGTGACTTCGCGCAGCGCGGCCATCAGCCGCGTGGTCTCTTCCAGTGTCGCCAGCGCCTCGTGTCCCCTGGGCTGGGTCGCCGCCATCAACTGCTCGGCCATGTCCAGGCGTTGCTGCCACAGGGCGTTCATGCGGTCCAGCCGGGCCCGCTGCTCGGGGTTGTCGCCGAGCAGGGCCGCCAGGGCCTGGGCCCGCACGCGCGTCTCATCGAGCAGGCGCAGGTACTCCATCCTGTCGCGTGCGGCGTTGCTCAGCGTGTGGGCGCGGGCTGCCGTCGCCGCGCCCGCGACGGACTCATAAAGGTTGCGCAGTTGGGTGCGGATCTCCTGGGTGTGCGCGTTCTGCCGTGCCGACTGGGCCATGCCGTCGCTGGCCCGGTAGCTGATGCCGCCGGCCACGACCAGCAGCATGAACACGCCGACGAAGCCCCCCGCCACCTTGAACTCGATCGAAGCCCGCGAGCGCGGCGGCGCCGCCGCGGTGGCCCGCCGCCGCAGGTCCAGGCTGAACGCCAGCATGCCCAGGCCGAGCAGCATGAAGGCCAGACCGGTGTGCACGGCCACTGGGGGCAACATGCTGTCGGTCACCAGCTCGGAGGCATTCCAGGCATACCCGAGCAGGCTCACGCATCCCACCATCGCAACCAGGGTCGACAGAAAGGAGGCCACCGGCCACAACCGCTGGTTCCTCAGGAGCAGCAGACCGATCCCGAGCGCCGCGAAGGCCAGCGTGCTGTAGGGCGACATGCGGCCTGGGATGGCATTGAAGGCGACGGCATCGTCGCGCACCAGCAGCTCGTCGATGTTCAGTTCCCAGCCGAAGACGTACTCGCCCAGCGTGCCCAGGCCCAGCGCCGCCACGGCAAGGGACAGCGCCGCCGTCAGCCAGGCCGTGCGCGGCGGCAGGCGCGCGGCGTCGCCACCGCACAGCACGAGGGCGATGCCCGCGGCCACGAGCCCGAGCGCGGTGTTGGCCTTCATCTGGACCAGGCCTGGGGCGACGCTGCGCAGCAAGGGGAGATCGAAGGTCCAGCCGATCAGGACGGCGATGCCCAAGGCAGCCGCCAGCCCCCCTGCCAACCGGGCGGCCGGGCGAACGGGAAGCGCCGCCCTCATGAAAGGGCTCCCGGGCAGCGCTGACGGGGCAGGGCCGCGCGTGGGAAGGTCGGACAGTTGGTGAAGGGGGGAAGAGACGACCGGCCTGCCGGGGGGAGAAGCCCGGGCCGCTGAGCGGCCTGCAGGGAGTCATCGCAGCAACGCGAGAGAGACGTTGAACGCATCAGTGCTTCGCTTTCATCGATGTTCTTGCCGTGGGCCGTGGAAGACCGCAGCGACGGAGAGCGCGATACGACGGGACTGCCTGCACCGCGGCACAAGGCCGGGTTTGTCGTGACGGGCAGTTCCTCTCTGCCCCAAGCAAGAACAGCGAACAAAGACACAAGAACCCACTGGCGACCGGCCTGCTGCCACCGGCGCGCGGGCTCAACGGTACGCCTTGTTGGCCGCGCTTGCAACTTGGGTCCGCGCGCTTCCGGCGCCGCGGCGGGATGAGGTATAAGTACCCCCACTTGGCCGCACCGGCCCCCTGTACGCCATGGCCGGGCGGACCACTGCAGCAGCGATTTCGCACCAACGGGAAGACGACGAGGCAATGCGGCCAATTCATGTAGGCATCGATCTGGGCACGACAAATTCGGCCGCGGCCGTGTTCGACGGACAGGACCTCAGCGTGGTGCGCAACGCGCAAGGCAGCGTGCTGACGCCGAGCGTGGTGCGCGTCGACGCGCGCGGCAACGTGCTGGTGGGGGCGCGGGCGCGCAGGTTCCTCGATGCCGATCCGGCCAACACGCGCAGCGAGTTCAAGCGGCTGATGGGCACGGCGCACCAGCTCGACTTCCCCGCCAGCGGCCAGGCGCTGCGGCCCGAGGCGCTGTCGGCCGAGGTGCTGAAGTCGCTGCGCCGCGACATCGGCGACCAGTTCGGCGTGCTGCCCGAGCGGGCCGTGGTCTCGGTGCCGGCGCTGTTCGAGCTGCACCAGATCGCCGCCACGTCCGAGGCCGCGCGCCAGGCCGGCTTCGAGCGCATCGAGCTGATCCAGGAGCCGGTCGCCTCGGCGATCGCCGCCGGCTGGAGCCGGGCCGACAGCAACGGCCCCTGGCTGGTCTACGACCTCGGCGGCGGCACCTTCGACGTCTCGCTGCTCGAGACGCAGGACGGGCTGCTGCGGGTGGTCGGGCATGACGGCGACAACTTCCTCGGCGGGCGCGACTTCGACCGCGTGCTGGTGGACCTCGTCATCGCGCGCCTGGCGCAGGAAGGCCAGTGCGCGCTGGACCGCGCCAACCCGGCCCACGCCGTGGCGCTGCGCCGGCTGCGGGCGGCGGTCGAGGAGGCCAAGATCGAGCTGACCCGCGCGCGCGAGGCACCGGTATTCCTCGCCGGCCTGGAGGTGGACGGCCGCAGCGTCGACATCGACCTGCTGCTCACGCGCGCTGAGCACGAGGCCCTGATCACCCCGCTGGTGGCGCGCTCGCTCGAGATCTGCACGCGGCTGCTGGCCGCGCACGGGCTGGGCCCGGGCGACCTGGAGCGCGTGGTGCTGGTGGGCGGCCCGACCGTCACGCCGCTGTTGCGCGAGCAGGTGCAGGCCACCTTCGACGCCCGGGTCGGCGAGGGCTTCGACCCGATGACGCTGGTGGCGCAGGGCGCGGCGCTGTGCGCAGGCACGGTGGGGCTCGATGGCCGGCCCGCCGCCGCGGCGTCGGCC
>CBINPE010000017.1:0-52245 GCA_966252435.1 uncultured Burkholderiales bacterium
TGCTGATCACGGTGATCTGCATCTGCCTGTTCATCGGCGCCATGGGCAAGAGCGCGCAGTTCCCCCTGCACGTCTGGCTGCCCGACTCGATGGAAGGCCCCACGCCCATCTCCGCCCTGATCCACGCTGCCACCATGGTGACGGCCGGCATCTTCATGGTGGCACGCATGTCGCCGCTGTTCGAGCTGTCCGACACGGCGCTGAGCTTCGTGCTGGTGACCGGCTCCATCACGGCGCTGTTCATGGGCTTCATGGGCATCATCCAGAACGACATCAAGCGCGTTGTGGCCTACTCCACGCTGTCGCAGCTGGGCTACATGACCGTGGCGCTGGGCGTGTCGGCCTACCAGGTGGCGGTGTTCCACCTCATGACCCACGCCTTCTTCAAGGCGCTGCTGTTCCTGGGCGCGGGCTCCGTCATCATCGGCATGCACCACGACCAGGACATCCGCAACATGGGCGGCCTGCGCAAGTACATGCCCTGGACCTGGATCACTTCGCTGCTGGGCTCGCTGGCCCTCATCGGCACGCCGTTCTTCTCGGGCTTCTACTCCAAGGACAGCATCATCGAGGCGGTGCACGAGAGCAACCTGTGGGGCACCGGCTTCGCCAGCTTCGCGGTGCTGGCCGGGGTGTTCGTGACGGCGTTCTATTCGTTCCGCATGTACTTCCTGGTGTTCCACGGCAAGGAGCGCTTCCGCGACAAGCCGTTCCCCGGCGAGCATGACGACCACCACGACGACCATGGCCACGGCCATGCGCACGAGCCGCACGAGTCCCCCTGGGTGGTGACGCTGCCCCTGGTGCTGCTGGCCATCCCCTCGGTGGCGGTGGGCTACTTCACGATCCGCGACATGCTCCACAGCGACCTGTTCCACAAGGCCATCGTGGTGCACGAGACGCACCCGGCCATGCACGCCCTGTCGCATGAGTTCCATGGTCCGTTCGAGATGGCCCTGCACGCCTTCACCACGCTGCCGTTCTGGCTGGCCGCGGCCGGTGTGCTGACCGCCTACGTCTTCTACATGCTGATGCCCCAGGTGCCGGCGGCCATCAAGTCCAGTCTCATGCCCCTGTACCGCCTGCTCGAGAACAAGTACTACCTCGACGCGTTCAACGAGAAGGTGCTGGCTGCCGGCGCGCGGCTGCTGGGCCTGGGCTTGTGGAAGGGGGGCGACGTGGGCCTGATCGACGGCGCGGTGGTCAACGGCTCGGCCCGCACGGTGGGCCTGGTGTCCTCGATCGTGCGCCTGGTGCAGACCGGCCACCTCTACTGGTACGCGCTGGTCATGATCCTGGGGGTCATCGGAATGATGACCTGGCAGCTGTGGCCTTACCTGAGCAGCATTGTGGGCCGGTCCCTCTGACCTGGCCGCGGAGAACAAGAACATGCCTTTGTTGAGTCTGGCAATCTGGTTGCCTATTTTTTCCGGTCTCGTCCTGCTGGCGCTGGGCCGCCCCGAGCAGGCGCGCCTGGTGCGCTGGCTCGCCCTGCTGGCGGCGCTGGCCAGCTTCGCCGTCACCCTGCCGCTGATCACGGGGTTCGACAACGCGCAGGCCGCGATGCAGTTCCAGGAGAACCTGCCCTGGATCGACAGCCTGAACGTGCGCTACCACCTGGGCCTGGACGGCATCTCGGTGTGGTTCGTGCTGCTGACCGCCTTCATCACCGTGATCGTCGTGATTGCCGGCTGGGAAGTGATCACCGAGCGCGTCAACCAGTACATGGGCGCCTTCCTGATCCTGTCGGGGATCATGGTGGGGGTGTTCTGCGCGCTGGACGGCATGCTGTTCTACGTCTTCTTCGAGGCCACCCTGATCCCGATGTACATCATCATCGGCGTGTGGGGCGGGCCGCGCCGGGTGTACGCCGCGTTCAAGTTCTTCCTCTACACGCTGGCCGGCTCGCTGCTGATGCTGGTGGCGCTGATCTACCTCTACACCCAGTCCGGCTTCAGCTTCAGCATCCTCGACTGGCACCACACGCTGCTGCCCATGTCGGCGCAGACGCTGCTGTTCTTCGCCTTCTTCGCGGCCTTCGCGGTCAAGGTGCCGATGTGGCCAGTGCACACCTGGCTGCCCGACGCCCACGTCGAGGCGCCCACCGGCGGCTCGGTGGTGCTGGCGGCCATCATGCTGAAGCTGGGCGCCTACGGCTTCCTGCGCTTCTCGCTGCCCATCGTGCCCGACGCGGCCACCCACTGGAGCTGGGTCATCATCACCCTGTCGCTGGTGGCGGTGCTCTACATCGGCCTGGTGGCCCTGGTACAGCAGGACATGAAGAAGCTGGTGGCCTACTCGAGCATCGCGCACATGGGCTTCGTCACGCTGGGCTTCTTCACCTTCAACGAGCTGAGCATGTCCGGCGCGCTGGTGCAGATGATCTCGCACGGCTTTGTCTCGGGCGCCATGTTCCTGTGCATCGGCGTGCTGTACGACCGGCTGCACTCGCGCGAGATCGCCACCTACGGCGGCGTGGTCAACCCGATGCCGGTGTTCGCGGCCTTCGCGGTGTTCTTCGCCATGGCCAACTGCGGGCTGCCGGGAACGGCCGGCTTCGTGGGCGAGTGGATGGTGATCCTGGGCGCGGTGCAGTACAACTTCGTGATCGGCGCGCTGGCGGCCACCACCCTGGTGTTCGGCGCGGCCTACACGCTGTGGATGGTCAAGCGCGTGTACTTCGGGCCCGTCACCAACCCGGAGGTCAAGACACTCACCGACATCAACGGCCGCGAGAAGCTGATGCTGGCCCTGCTGGCCGCCGCGGTGCTGGCGATGGGGCTGTATCCCAAGCCCTTCACCGACACCCTGCACGTCTCGGTGAACGAACTGCTCAAGCACGTCGCGGTGTCCAAGCTGCCGCCGGCGCCGGCCCGCTGACCGCCTCCCTCATTTCTACGACTGACCCAGCGTGCCCTTGAACCCAGGTTGAACGCGATGACGAACATGCAATGGTTGCCCCCTTTCCCCGATCTGCTTCCCGAGGTCGTCCTGCTGTGCTGCGCCCTGGTGGTGACGCTGGCTGACCTGTGGGTCAAGCATCCCCGCCGCGCGCCCACGTACTGGTTGGCCCAGCTCTCGCTGGTGCTGGTGGCGGCGGCGCACTGGTACCTGTTCGACGCGGGCAACGCGGTCTACACCATGGGGGGCATGGTGGTGTCCGACCCGCTGGGCCACCTGCTGGGCTTTTTTGCCTCGATCGCGCTGATGATCACCCTCGTCTACGCCCGCGGCTATGCGGCGCAGCACGACATCCTCAAGGGTGAGCTGTTCTCGCTGTCGATGTTCTCGCTGCTGGGCATCTTCATCATGCTGTCGGCCAACAACTTCCTGGTCACCTACCTGGGCCTGGAACTGATGAGCCTGTCGCTGTACGCCCTGACGGCCCTGCGCCGCGACCAGTCCACGGCGACCGAGGCCGCCATGAAGTATTTCGTGCTGGGCGCGCTGGCCAGCGGCTTCCTGCTGTATGGGCTGTCGATGATGTTCGGTGCCACCGGTTCACTGGCCATCCCCGAGGTCTTCGCCGCCATCTCCAGCGGACGCGTCAACAACGCGGTGCTGGTGTTCGGCGTGGTGTTCGTGGTGGCTGGCCTGGCCTTCAAGCTGGGCGCCGTGCCTTTCCACATGTGGGTGCCTGACGTCTACCAGGGCTCGCCCACCGGCGTGACGCTGCTGCTGGCGGGCGCGCCCAAGCTGGCCGCCTTCGCGCTGACCTTCCGCCTGCTGGTCGAGGGCATGTCCGGCCTGGCCGCCGACTGGCAACAGATGCTCGTGTTCCTGTCGGTGGCCTCGATGGCCATCGGCAACCTGGCCGCCATCGCGCAGACCAACCTCAAGCGCATGCTGGCCTACTCGACCATCGCGCAGATCGGCTTCATGCTGCTGGGCTTCACCCCGACCGTGGTGCAGATGAGCACCACCTCGGCCGCCAACGGCTACAGCTCGGCCATGTTCTACCTGGTGAGCTACGTGCTCACCACGCTGGGCACCTTCGGCATCGTGATGCTGCTGTCGCGCCAGGGCTTCGAGAGCGACAACCTGAGCGACTTCAAGGGCCTGGCCCGTCGCAGCCCCTGGTACGCCGCGGTGATGTCCATCTTCATGTTCTCCCTGGCCGGCATCCCGCCGACCGTGGGCTTCTACGGCAAGCTGGCCGTGCTGCAGGCGCTGGTGTCGACGGGTGAGTCGTACTACATCAGCCTGGCGGTGACGGCGGTGGTGCTGTCGCTGATCGGCGCGTTCTACTACCTGCGCGTGGTCAAGGTGATGTATTTCGACGAGCCGGCGGCGGACGCCCATCCGGTCAGCGCCAGCGGTGACGTGCGCGCGATGCTGTCGCTCAACGGTCTGGCCGTGCTGGGCTTTGGCATCCTGCCCAGCAGCCTGATGGCGCTGTGCTCGCAGGCCGTGCTCAAGGCCCTGAGCTCCTGAGCGCCGTGCAGCCTACGGCGCCTTCTGCAGTGGCGGACGCCCACCTGCGCGAGGATTCCCTGCGCAGCGAGCAGGTCTACAAGGGCCACTTCCTCGACGTACGGCGCGACGAGGTGCGTCTGCCCGACGGGGCCGTGGCCGCCCGTGAGTACATCGTCCACCCCGGTGCGGTGATGATCGTGCCCCTGCTGGACGACGGTCGGCTGGTGGTCGAACGCCAGTTCCGCTTTCCTGTGGGCCAAGTGATGCTGGAATTCCCGGCGGGCAAGCGGGATGCGGCCGAGTCCGCCCTGGCCTGTGCGCGTCGCGAACTGCTCGAGGAAACAGGTTTTGACGCCGCCGAGTGGGCGAGGGCGGGTGTGCTGCACAACGCGATCGCCTACTCGAACGAGGCCATTGAAGTCTGGTTTGCCCGCGGTCTGCGGGCCGGCGCGGCCAAGCTGGACGAGGGCGAGTTCCTGGAGGTCGGCAGCGCCACCCTGGAGGAGCTCGAGGCCCAGGCCTGCACCGGCACGCTGACTGATGCGAAGACACTGATCGGCCTGCTGTGGCTGCGTCACTGGCGCGAGGGCCGTTGGGACTTGTCCTGGCAGGCGGTCTAGGACCGTCTCAACAAGGTTTGGGAGCTTCCGACCCATTCCCAATCCTTCTCCACGTCATTTGGCGCCGCCTGCGGGCCTTTCGCACCAGCCCGCTCCCCTCCGGTCGCCTCAAGGGGGCTCGGCGGGGACAAAGCCGTTACAGTCTGTGCAGTCCCTGCAACTTTCCTCGGCGGCAACAGTCTTTAGCTCATCTTTGGCTTGGACGTCCCATGATGGTTGCTCCGGGCCGCCCTGGACCGTTCCGTACCCAAGAATCTCCACCATGAAACCTCTGAAATACGCTTCATTCCTCGCTTCCGCCCTCGTCCTGAGCCTGTCGGCCTGCGGTGGCGGTGACATCGAAGACATGCTCGACATCTCGGCCCCCCAAGCCCGCTTCGTGCATGCCGTCTCCAGCGCCCCCAGCCTGACCCTGTACCGCAATGACGCCCCCCACAACGGGGCCAGCAACCTGGCCTATGCCTCGGCCTCGGGCTACACCGACGCCGGGTCGGGCGGCTCCGACTGGCGGGTGCGGGCCAGCGCCGGCAACAGCACGACCGACCTCGACAAGATCCACGTCGACATCGAGCGCGGCGACCACTACACCTTCGTGGCCCTGCCGACCACCGTACCCGGCGGGGTCAGCCTGCTGAACATCCGTGATCCCCATACCGTCTCGCCGCTGCCCACGCCCCAGTTCGGCCGAGTGCGGGTGGTCAACGGCGTGCCCGGCGGCAAGAGCATCGATGCCTACTTCACCTCTTCCGACACCGACCTGGACGATGTCTCGCCCAACCTGCGCGACGCCGCCTACCGCGAGGCGCGTCCCCGCAGCGGTGACGATTCGCTGACCCTGGTCAGCCGCAACTATCGCCTGCGCCTGACCGAGGCCGGCACGCGCAATGTGCTGTTCGATGCCGACGTCGAGCTGCCGGACCGTGCCGACCGCCTGTTTGTCGCCGTGCCGGCCCCGCAAGGCGGCGGTGCATTGCGGGTGATCGTCGCGCGCATCAACAGCCATGAGGACAGCGACCCGGCGCAGGAGCTGAGCTCCCGCTGAGCATCTGAGGAAGCCATCCCGCATGGGGCGGGAGGCTGCGCAGCAGCCCGCCCCGCGCATTGATAAACTTGCCACCCACCTGGCCGGCTGCCGGGGGTGAGCCTGACGGCCCGCGGCAGCCCGGTCCCGAACCCGGAATCCCTTCGTTCGTTCGCTGAACCATCCAACCCCAATCGACAGGACTGCACATGGAGGACCGGTGTGAAAGTCTTCAACCTGCGCTGCGGCCAGGACCATCGTTTTGAGGGCTGGTTTGCGTCCGAGGCCGACCGCCAGGCGCAATTGACCCGGGGCTTGCTGACCTGCCCCATGTGTGGCGATCCCCAGGTGACCACGCTCCCCAGCGCGCCACGCCTGCAGGTGGGCCCCAAGGCCCCCGAGCCCCCGGAGGCGGCCGCGCGGACGGCCGCGCCGGCCGAGGCTTCCTCGGCGGTGACGCTGCAAGGGGCCTGGATGAAAGCCGTCCGGCACATCCTCGAGAACACGGACGACGTGGGCGACCGGTTTGCCGAGGAAGCCCGCCGCATCCACTACGGCGAGGTCGAGGCGCGCAGCATCCGCGGCCAGGCCACCGTCGACGAAACCCAGGCGCTGCGCGAGGAGGGCATCGAGGTCGTTGCGCTGCCCCTGCCGGCCGGTCCCCTGCAGTGAGACCAGGCTGAACCTGGCGCGCGTCATGGCTGTGCTGAGTGCTGTGCTGGCCCTGGCGCTTGCCGGCCTGGCCTACCTGAGCCACATCCACCAACTGGGCTTCCCGGATGGCACTGTCACGGAGCTGGGACGGGCGCAGCAACGCCTGGCCTGGGTGTTCCTCGTGTTCAGCGCGGCGATCGGGTGCTGGTTGGCCCGCCTCGGCCTGGGGGCAGGGCCTGTGCGGTTGCGCCAGGTCCTGACCGGCCTCGGCCTTCATGCCTTGGGGACGGGCGGTGCCTGGGCCGTGAACCTCTACCTCATGGCCCACCTGACCGGCAGCGGCGGCGGCTGAGCAAAAAACGATTCAGGACTCGCCGCGGGCCGTGGCCGCCTCGCGCCGGGCCTGGCCCAGGCGCCAGCGCACATGCAGTGCGCAAGCGGCGAACAGCACCAGGCACAGGAACACTTCCAGGCCGGCCAGCCAGGCACTGATGCCCCGGTCGCCGCTGGCGCGCACCACGCCTTCGGCGAAATAGAGCCAGACCATCAGGCTGACCCAGCGGTAGGTGTACATGCGGTTCTTGAGCAGGCCCGCCAGGGGCAGGGTGAGGGGCAGCACCTTCAGCGCCAGCATGCCCTTGCCGGTGGGCGCCCAGAACAGCTCCCAGCCCAGTCCCAGGACGATCAGGCCGATCAGGCTGGCCACCGCCATCAGACGGGACACGGCCACGGGGCGCGGCAGCGGTGGGGAGGCGGGCAGGGGGGCCGGGGATGGTGTGGGCGGGGCGATGGAGGGCACAGATGGCATCATACCGGCCGATGAGCCGTCCCCCTTCCGCCCTTTCTGCCTTGCTGGACCCCATGTCCTGGACCCGAAACCACCCCAAGCTGGCCCGCTTCCGCCTGATGCTGGAAGAGTGGTCCTGGCGTGAGACCCTGCACACCCTGCACCAGCGTTTCCGCGAAGATCGCCTGGGGCTGACTGCTGGCAGCCTCACCTTCACCACCCTGATCTCCCTGGTGCCCCTGGTGACGGTGATGCTGGCGGTGTTCACCGCCTTCCCGATGTTCTCCAACTTCCAGTCGGCCCTGGAGCAGTACTTCCTCAAGAGCCTGGTGCCGGACGACATTGCCAAGCCGGTGCTGCGCTCGCTCACCCAGTTCTCCGCCAAGGCGCACAGCCTGGGGGCGGTCGGCCTGATCGTGCTGGTGTTCTCGGCGCAGGCCCTCATGCTCACCATCGACCGCACGCTCAATGCCATCTGGCGCGTGCGCAAGCCTCGGCCGATCGCGCAGCGGGTGCTGGTGTACTGGGCGGCGGCCACCCTGGGCCCGCTGCTGCTGGGGGTGAGCCTGTCTTTCACCTCGTACGCGGTGTCGGCCTCGCGCGGCCTGGTCAGCGCCCTGCCCGGTGGGGTGAGCTTCTTGTTCAACCTGATCGAGTTCGTCATGCTCACCTGCGGCATGGCGGCCCTGTTCCGCTACGTGCCCAACACCTTCGTGCGCTGGCGCCATGCCTTCATCGGCGCCACGGTGGCGGTGGCCGGGTTCGAGACCGCCAAGCGTGGCCTGGGCTGGTACCTGAGCTCGGTGCCCACCTACGAGGTGATCTACGGCGCCTTTGCCGCGGTGCCGATCTTCCTGGTGTGGATCTTCGTCAGCTGGGGCATCGTGCTGCTGGGGGCGGTGGTCGCCGCCTATGCGCCCAGCGTGCAGATGCGGGTGGTGCGCCATGCCGACGTGGTGGGTGCGCCTTTCCAGCGCGCGGTGTCCGTGCTGCGCCTGCTGGCCGCGGTGCGCGGGCAGCCTGGCCACGGCCTCAGCCTGGAAGCCCTGGCCAGCGCGCTGCGCATCGACCCGCTGCAGATCGAGCCGACGATCGACGCCCTGGTGAGCCTGGACTGGGTGGGGCGGCTGGACGAGGAGGGCAGCGCGCGCTATGCCTTGATTTGCGAAGCCGAGAAGACCCCCTTGGCACCCCTGCTGGCCAGCCAGCTGCTGACGCCTTCGGCCGAGCTGAGCGCCTTCTGGCAGCAGGCCGGCTTCGACCGCATGAGCCTGCAGACCCTGCTGCACAGCGAGCCGCTGCGCGCCGGCTGACAAGGCGCAAGCCGGCCTGCCCAGGGGCGGGAAATGATGGTACATATTGCCTAACCCTTGCGGGCCCGGGACCCCTTTCTTCCTTTTTTCTCTGTCCGAGGTTTGTCATGAAAGTCAGCGATATCCTGCGTGTCAAGGGCAGCGCCCTGTACACGGTGTCCCCCGACCAACCCCTGTCCTTCGCCATGAGCACCATGGCCGAGCTCGACATGGGTTCGCTGGTGGTGATGGACCACGGTGAACTGGTGGGCATGCTGACTTTCCGCGAGGCGATCGCCGCGGTCGTGAACAACGGCGGCAGCGTCGGGCAGACCGTGATCCGCAGCGTCATGGACGACCACCCCGTGACCTGCACGCCCGAGACCGAGATGGACGAGGTGCGACGCATCATGCTGGAGCACCACACGCGCTACATGCCCGTGATGTCGCAGCGTGTGTTGATGGGTGTGATCTCCTTCTACGACGTGGCCAAGGCGGTGGTCGAGAGCCAGGACTTCGAAAACCGCATGCTCAAAGCCTACATCCGCGACTGGCCCGTCGACGAGGAGGGCGCCACCACGCCGCAGGGGCAGGCACCCGAGGCCGGGGCGGCGCAGCCGCCGGCGCGCTGAGCCGGCCCCAGCTTTTCCTTCCCTTCATTTCCTCTTCTTTTCTCAGAAAGCGTTCTCCATGTCCGGCAACACCTTCGGCCACCTGTTCTGTGTCACCAACTTCGGTGAATCGCATGGGGTGGCCATCGGCTGCGTGATCGACGGATGACCGCCGGGGCTGGCCCTGAGCGAGGCCGACATCCAGCCGGAACTCGATCGCCGCCGTCCCGGCACCTCGCGCTTCGTGACGCAGCGCAACGAACCCGACACGGTGGAGATCCTGTCGGGCGTGTACGAGGGCCACACCACCGGCGCGCCGATCGCCCTGCTGATCCGCAACACCGACCACCGCTCCAAGGACTACGGCAACATCCTGCAGACTTTCCGCCCCGGCCATGCCGACTACACCTACTGGCACAAGTACGGCCGGCGCGACCCCCGCGGCGGCGGGCGCTCCTCGGCGCGCCTGACGGCACCGATGGTGGCGGCCGCGGCCGTGGCCCGCAAATGGCTGAAGCAGCGGCATGGCGTCACCTTCAGCGGGCACATGACGCAGCTGGGTGACATCGAGGTGCCCTTCGAGTCGATGGCCCATGTGCCAAACAACCCTTTCTTCGCCGCCAACGTCACCGACATCCCGCGCCTGGAGGCCTACATGGACGCGCTGCGCAAGGCCGGCGACAGCTGCGGCGCGCGCATCGAGGTGGCGGCGCACGGCGTGCCGGTGGGCTGGGGCGAGCCGCTGTTCGACAAGCTCGACGCCGACATCGCGTACGCCATGATGGGCATCAATGCGGTGAAGGGTGTGGAGATCGGGGCCGGCTTCGCCAGCGTGGCCCAGCGCGGCTCGCAGCATGGCGACGAGCTGAGCCCGCAGGGTTTCCGCAGCAACAACGCCGGCGGCGTGCTGGGGGGCATCTCGACGGGGCAGGACATCACCGTGCGCATCGCCATCAAGCCGACCAGCTCCATCCACACGCCGCGTGCCTCCATCGACCTTCAGGGCCAGCCGGCCACGGTCGAGACCCGCGGGCGGCATGACCCCTGCGTGGGCATCCGCGCCACGCCGATCGCCGAGGCCATGCTGGCCCTGGTGCTGATGGACCACGCGCTGCGCCACCGCGCGCAGTGCGGCGACGTGCAGGTCGACACGCCCGCGATTCCTGGGGCGGCTTGAGGCCCTGTAGCCCGCCAGCCGTTCAGCGGACGGCTTGGCGCCAGCCAGGGTGGTTCATTCGCCTGGCCCCTTGCCCAGCACCCAGGCGGCTTCCCTGATGGCCTTGAACTGCCGTGACAGCGCGCGGCTGGAAGCCTGGGCGCCGTAGCGCAGCTGGTCAAGTTCCCGCAGGGCGTCGGCCAGGGCGGCCCCGCGTTCCCCGAAGGCGTCGCGCACGCGGTTCGCCAGGGTCAGCGGCGGCTCGTGCTCGGCCAGTGGGGCCAGGCCCAGGCCACCCAGGGCACGGCGCACGCCCATCATCTGCGCGGTCCAGGGGTCGACGCGATGGCGCTGCCACCAGCTCGCCAGCACGGCCCCCAGCCCCGCCACACCGATGATGCCGGCCAGCGTCCAGGCCAGGTCCTCCCAACTCGGCGCATGGAAGCCCATCTGCCGCAGCAGGTCGAACTGCTGGTTGCTGGAGTAGTTGAGCACCCACTGGTTCCAGCGGTTGTTCACCGCCTCCCAGGAGGTGCGCCAGCGCGTCAGGAACTCGGTGCTGCCCAAGGCGCTGCTCAATGTGTCGGCCACGATGCCCGGCGGGGGTGGCAGGTTGGCGCTGTGGCTGATGCGCTCGGGGGCCACCGCGGCGGTCGGGTCGGCCCGCACCCAGCCCACCCCGGCCTGCCAGTATTCGGCCCAGGCGTGGGCCGAGTTCTGCCGCACGATGTAGTAGCCGTCCACCGGCAGGGGATCGGTTCCCTGGTAGCCGGTGACCACCCGGGCCGGCACGCCAAGGGCACGCATGATCACCACGAAGGCCGTGGCGTAGTGCTCGCAGAAGCCCTGCCGGCGGCCCAGCCAGAACTCGTCGATCGCCTGGGCCGGATCTTCGATGCCGTAGCGCCCTGGTGTGAGCGTGTAGTGGAAATCCTCGCGACGGATGTGGGCCAGCACGGCCTGCGCCAGGGCCTGTCCGTCGGCCTGTGCCAGGCCGGGGCTTTGCCGCAGCGCCGCCGCCCAGGCCAGGGTGCGTGGGTTGGCTCCCGGCGGCAGGGCCAGGTAGTCCTGCGCCTGCGGCAGGACATCGGTCGGACCGTGCTGGAACGTGACGTAGGCTTGCGCGCTCAAGCGCACCCGCTCGAACAACGGTGACTTGAGCACCCAGCGCAGGTCCTCGCTGAGGCGCAGGTCGAGGGAGGCGCCGCTCGCGGCCAGGCCCTCGCGCTGCGGCGGGGCAGGGGCGGCCTCCAGCAGGGGCACCTCGCGCAGCTGCTGAGGCTCCAGGGTCACCTCATAACGCAGCGGCGTGCCCGAGACGCGCAGTTGCGCGCGCGGCCGCAGCGCCGGCATGACGCTCGACTGCGGCAGGGGCTGCCACTCCTGCCCGTCGAAGGCCCCCAGCACGGGTCCGCGGAAATACATGTCGGTGGGGGCGGGCGGCGTGCCGAAGAAGCGGATGCGCATGACGATGTCGTTGCTCTGCGCCAGCTGGGCCACCGAGCCCATGCGCAGGTGATCGCTCAGCCCGGTGTTGGCGAGGCCGTCCTGGGGCACACCCCACAAGGGCGCCATGCGCGGGAACAGCAGGAACAGCAGGACCATGATGGGCAGGCCCCACAGGGCGGTGCGTGCCGCCATGCCGGCGGCCTGGCGCAGGGCCGGCTGCCCCACCGGCATGTGGGTCAGGACCAGCGCGGTGAGCAGTCCCCATACCGACACCAGCATGGCGACGGCCACGCCAATCGACTGCGAATACAGGAAGTGCGTGAGCACCAGGAAGAAGCCCAGGAAGAAAACCACGAAGGCGTCGCGCCGTGCGCGCAGCTCCAGCGTCTTGAGGGCGACCAGGGCCACCAGCATCGTCACCCCCGCCTGCTTGCCCAGCAGCGTGCCGAAGGACCAGAAGCTCAAGCCCATGGACAGGCCCAGCACGCCGAGGATCACCCAGCGCCCCGGCAGGGCGCCGCCCACCAGCGCCAGGCGGCCGCGCCACAGCAGGATCAGTCCGGTGAGGGCGGCGCACCAGGTGGGCAGGTGGTCGAGGTGTGGTGCCACTGTCCAGCCGATCACACCCAGCAGGAACAGCGTGTCGCGGGCATCCCGCGGCAGGTGCTGGAGGGGGGCCGGCAGCTTGAGGTTCATGCGCGATGATCGATGGAATCAGCGGCCCTGCATCAGGGCCACAACGCCAGCGTCTGCAGGGCGGCGTGGCGGTGCGCGTCGCCGCTGCCCAGCTCGAGGGTGCGCTGGGGCAGGTGCAGGCCGAAGGTGATGTCCTGCTGCTGGGCCTGGACCACCCAGGCGGTCAGCCGGGACAACCGGGCCTCGGTGGACAGCCCGGTACAAGACTGCCATTCCAGCCACAGCGCGGAAGGGGCGGCGCCTTGGGTGTCGCGGCTCACCAGCTCGGCCCCCGAGGCCATGGCCTGGGCCGCCTTCTTCCACACGATGGTCTTGACCGGATCGCCGCGCCGGTAGGTGCGCACGCCGTCCATGTCGCCACGCCCGGCATGCCGGGCCTTGGCCGGCGCGTCGCTGCGCATCTGGACCTGGGGCAGGGGCGGTGGCGAGGGCTCCGGCGCTGGGTACACCAGCACCTGCGCGGCCGGACGCCACACCGCCCAGGCGCGGAACAGGCCCAGCGGGAAGCGCGTCTCCACGGTCCAGTCGGGCACTGGATGCCGTCCGCGTGCCGGCGGCACGAAGCTCAGTTGCACGACGGTCTGTCCGCCGGCGGCGACGTTGACCCAGCTGATGGCCTCGATCGGAGCCCCCACCAGGCGGATGCCGATGCCGAAGCGATCGCGCCCGCCGTGAGAGGGGGCCTGCAGCACCATCTCGAGGGCGGCGGCTTGCTGCGCGAAGGTGGGGGCAGGGGGGCGCAGGTGCAGGGTCAGCCCGCGCAGGGTGTTGTGGGTCAGCTGCATGGAGACCAGCGCACTGCCCGACAGCAGGAAGGTCAGCGCATAGCCGAGGTTGAGCTGGTAATTGATCGACGCGACCAGCAGCGCCAGCATGGTGATGCCGAACAGCAGGCCGGCCTTGGTCGGCAGGATGTAGACGTTGCGGTGGGTGAGCCGCTGCGTGTCGCTGCGTGGGCGGCGTGCGAGCACCCACGCTTTCCAGCGGCGGCGCAAGGGGGCGGCAGGCCAGGCACTCATCATGGGGCTCCCATTAGAACGCCGGTGCCGATGGATCAAATGCAAAAAAGCCGCGGGATACCCGCGGCTTTTGCTGTTTTGGCTAGCGTCGCCCGTCCGGACGGATCAGATGACGCGGATGTTGGCAGCCTGCAGGCCCTTCTGGCCTTGCTTGACTTCGAACTCGACCTTCTGGTTCTCGACCAGGGTCTTGAAGCCGGAGCCAACGATGTCTCTGAAGTGGGCGAACAGGTCAGCACCGCCTGCGTCTTGCGCGATGAAGCCGTAGCCTTTGCTTTCGTTGAACCACTTCACAGTACCGGTTTGCGTCGTCATGGACATGTCCTTCTTATGGCAGATAAATAACAAGAAATTAAACGAAAAATGCGCAGCACCGTGCTGTCGCATGCAGCAACACTCAAGGGTCGACCGGGGGATTTCTGAAGATGCTCGCCTCGAGAACCGAGGGGAGATGCGTTGAGATCACGAATGACTTGCTTGGGATGACTGGTGTGCGCAATGTACACGAACCTCAAGGAAATGGAAGGGGTTTTGCCCTGGTTCAATGCATTGCTAAGAACACGTAAGCGAAACCACGCAGCCTGGGGGCTGCGGCACAATCCCAGGTCGTTGATTCGAGGTATTTCCATGAGCGCCATCCGGCATATCGAGTTCGTATTGCGAGGCGAGCACATCGCGCTCGACGCATTGTTGAAGGCTTGCGGCCTGGCCGACAGCGGCGGTCGGGCCAAGGTGCTGATCGGCGAGGGGGCGGTGCAGGTCGACGGTCAACCCGAGCTGCGCCGGGCGCGCAAGATCCGCGCCGGCCAGGTGGTGGAATGGGGCGGCGCCCGGGTGCAGGTGCGGCCGCAAACATCGGATGCCGCAGAGGGGCACGCATGAGCTTCATGGCACTTTCTCCCTCCACTTCCTCCGCGGCGACGCTGCCCGGGGTGACTGTTTCGCAGCTGGGCCAGGCGCTGCAGGGCCAGGGCTGCGCCGTCGTGACCCGCCAGGACCTGTGCGATGCGCTGCAGGTGCCGCCGCAGGAGCTGCTGGCCTTGAACGATCTGTGGAACGACCTGCCGCCGGATGCCTACCTGCGTGACGGCGGGCGCTACCGGCGCCGCCGTCACGCCTGCTTCAAGGTGACGGGCGAGCAGGTGGAATGCATGCCGCACCGCGCGCACTGGCAGCCGGTGGCCTACAACGCACTGCACGGCGGGATCGAGCGCTGGTTCGAGCCGCTGGCGCCCGCGCTGCTGGGCCGTTCGGTCTGGACGCGCCTGCTGACCGTGCTGAGCGGGGTTTGCTCCGCTGTGAAGGGCCTGCAACCCTGGTTCGTCGAGGCGCACCAGTTCCGCATTGACACCACCGACGGGATCGGCCGCCCCACACCCGAAGGGGCGCACCGCGATGGGGTGGATTTCGTGGCGGTGCTGCTCGTCTCGCGGGTGGGCATCAAGGGCGGAGAGACGCGGGTCTTCGAGGCCCACGGCCCCCATGGCATCCGTTTCACGCTGAGCGAGCCCTGGACACTGCTGATGATGGATGACGAGCGCGTGATCCACGAGAGCACGCCGATCCAGCCGCTCGAGTCCGAGGGCGGGCATCGCGACACGCTCGTGCTGACCTTCCGGCGTGGCGGCTTCCAGGGCCCGGAGGAGGGCGATCCCGGGCGCTGACGCTGGCAGGGCAGCGGGGTTGTCGACACTAGAACGGCGCCTCGCACACCAAACACAGCGGGATGCCATGCAGGGGATGCCGGACGGTGAGCATGCACGCGTGCAGCAGCAACCGTCCGCTGCGGGCCGCGGTCGGCGGCGGTGCATACAGCGGGTCACCCAGGATGGGATGGCCAATGCTGGCCAGGTGCACCCGCAGCTGGTGGCTGCGTCCCGTCACAGGGGTCAGCGCCAGCCGCGTGGTGCCGTCGGCCAGGTCGCGTCCAAGCACGCGGTAGCGAGTCAGCGAGGGCTTGCCTGCAGGGTCCACCTTCTGCAGGGGGCGCCGTGGCCAGTCGGCGATCAGCGGGGCATCGATCTCTCCCTGCTCCTCCTGCACCAGGCCCTCGACCACGGCCACATAGCTTTTTTCCGTCTCGCGCCGCTCGAACTGGGCACTCAGCAGGCGCTGTGCCTCGAGGCCGCGCGCGAAGAGCAGCACGCCCGAGGTGGCCATGTCCAGGCGGTGCACCACCCGGGCGTCGGCATGCAGGCTTTGCACGCGCTGGGCCGCACTGTCGTGCGCCAGCGCACCACGGCCGGGCACGGACAGCAGCCCACTCGGCTTGTGTATGGCAATCAGCGCCTCGTCGGCGTGCAGGATGTCCAGCTCAGGCACAGGCATGCGTTCACTTCGCAGCAGGATTGACCATCGCAGTCGGGATGAGCGAGAAAAGGTGGCAAAGGAAGGGGTTGATTCGGATTTATTTTCCGTCACGACCGGCAGATACTGCACCGCATGACGCCTTGCTTGCTTGCGTGATGGGCTTGAACATGATCGAGAAAACCTTCGTCCTGCTGGTGTTCCTGCTTTGTGTGGGGTTGATCCTGAACCTCTTCACCGGCGGTGTCTTTTTCCGGCAGCTGAACAAGACGTGGCACCAAGTGCGCGACTGGTCGGCTGCTCGCCGGCGCCGCGCCTACATGGCCAACGAGATCCGCACGAGCCGCATGCGGGGACAGGTCAAGAGCCGTTCGATGCTCGACCACTGAGCCGGTCGTCCGTGAGGGCGGGGGCCCGGGCGCTCGCCTGGGCAGCCTCCTCGGGCCGCGGCTCCCCGCCTTTGTCGGTGCCTTCCTTTTCCTGTTTGTCGCCGTCGCCTTCCCGGTGCCAGCGCGCCTGCAGTGCCTGCAGGCGCCGGTCGCTGCGGGCCAGCATCTCGGCGTCCAGCGCATGCCGACGCCGGGCCTGGACGGCGCAGTACATGGCATCGATGAATTTTTCCTCGTCGTAGGCGATCAGCAGCAGGTCCACGCCGGCGTTGAGGGCCTCGGGCACGGCGCGGCACAGGCCGCGGTCATAGGCGGCGGCCATGGTCAGGTCGTCGGTGACGAGGACGCCTTCGTGCCGCCACTCGCCCCGGATCACTGACTGGATGAGCGGACGCGACATCGAGGCCGGGGCTTCGGCATCAATGCCCGGCACCACCACATGGCCGAGCATGATCAGCGCCTGGGTGCTGGCGGCGACGTCGCGGAACGGGCGCCAGTCGCGCTGGCGCAGTGTCTCGGGGGCGGTCGGCAGGACGGCGGTGAAATAGTGCGTGTCGTTGCGCACGTCGCCCAGGCCGGGGAAGTGCTTCAGGGTCGGGGTGACACCTTGCTGTTGCAGGCCCAGGCTGTAGGCCTGCGCCACCAGGGTGGTCCTGAGCGGGTCGGCGGAGATGGCGCGGGTGCTGATGAGGCTGTTGAAATCCAGGCGGTTGGGGCCGAGGTCGACCTTGAGGTCCACCACCGGGCTGAAGTTGACGTTGACGCCCAGCGCCGCCAGCCCCTGGCCCTGGCGGCGGCCGTGGTCGTAGGCCTGGGCCACCAGGGCGGTGTCGTCGCCTGCCGCCTCGGCCAGGGCCGCCAGGCCGTCCTGCCGCGGCAGGGGCGGGGTGAGCCGCGACACGGCGCCGCCTTCCTGGTCGGTGCTGATCAGCAGCGGCGGCAGGCCCGCCGTGCGGCGCAGCGCCTGCAGCTCAGCGATCTCCGCCTGCACCGCCTCGGCAGACTTGCCCTGCACGTTGTGCCGGGTGATGAATACCCCGCCCACGAGGCCCTTGCCCACCCATTCACGGATCACCGCCGGGTCGCGGTAGCCCACGACGAAGTGCGACGCGAGGGCCAGCGCTTCGGGGGACGGGTTGGCCAGCACGGCGTGGCGGCGGTACTGGAAGCTGATCTCGCCCGTCAGCGTGAGTGCAGCCGTGAGGCAGACACCCCACAGCGCCAGCATCCGCCCCCATCTCACCGGCAAGGCCCAGGCCAGCGCACCGCAGACGATCGACAGGGCCAGCAGGAGCGGCACCTCGGCCTGGCGGACAAGGAACAGCCGGGGATCCTTGAGGTGCCAGGCCCAGACCAGCAGCACGAGGATGGACAGGCACAGGGCAAGGGCAGACAGGCGGTGGCGCAGGGGCTTCTTCATGGGCGGCCTCGGAGAAGGGGGCTGCGCAGTGTTCCGCAGCGCCGTGAGCCGGGGATGAAGCGCCCGCGCGCGCGCAGGGCGTGTGTGAAGGGGCTGTGAAGGCGTGGCCGGGTGCGCTCAGCCTGTGCGGGTGGCGCGGCGGCGCACGGCCTCGATGTAGGCCTGGCCGTCGGGCGGCTGGCCGCTGCGCTGCGAGGCCCACATCATCTCGCCCAGGCACTCCATGACCTCGTGGTGCGCGTCGTGCAGCGACTGCCGGCGCGCCGCGAGCAACTCCACGGCCTGCTTGATGCCGTGTGGCTGGTCGATGCTGACCTGCTCGCTGATGCTCAGGTGCATCGCCAAGTGCAGGAACGGGTTGGTGCGGCCCGCCTCGACGTCGTAGACCGCCGCCAGCGCGGCCGGCAGGTCGGACAGGGTGTCGTGGTATTCGGGATGCTGCTCGATCCACTGCGCGGCCAGGGCCTCCATCGGGGTAAGCACCGCGCCCTGGCGTGACTTGGCGTGGGTCTCGCAGAAGAAGCGGCGAACATCGTGCTGGGAAGGTTGGAACATGCTGTGCGGGCTGGGGCCTCAGGGATGGCGGGGTTTCTCGACGTAGGGCTCGACCTTGACGGCGTTCATCTGGTAGCCGCTGGCCCCCATCTCGTTGTCGGTGCGGACCAGGGCCAGCGTGCCGCTGACCCACACCGTGTCCATGGCGTGCAGGCCTGGCACCGGCGTCTGCAGCAGGACGTGAACGATCTGGTTGGCGGGCGGTGGCGGGCTGTGGATGCAGGCCCCGAAGTAGGGCACCAGCAGGAACTCCTTCAGGCCCGCGGGCGCTTCTTCCAGCGGCACGAGGAAGCCCGGCATCTTCACCGCCGCCCCGGCCAGGGCCCGGTTGGTCGGGGCGTTGTCCCAGGTGGCGCGCATGCGCTTGAGCAGGCGCGCGGCCTCGGGGTCGTTGTCCTTGAAGTTGTCGAGCTTCATGCCCCTGAACTGTTTCAGAGGGTCCCAGTCCTTGGGGACCAGCTCCTCCCAGGCCAGCTCACGGTAGGTGCCGGGCGCCGGGGCGGGCTGGGCCCGGGCCGCGCCTGGTGCGAACAGCCAGAAGGCGGCAAGCCAGGCGATCAGCCACAGGATGGGCAGGCGCAGGGGGGCGGGCAGGGGGAGGCGGCTCAGGGACGGCATGGCGGTTCGATTTTCGGGTTCTGTCTGGTCGGATGGGTGACGCGGGCTCAGACCGGCGGCGCCAGGCCGTCGGCGAGCGAGAGGCGGTAGGCCTGCCAGGCCGGGACCGCGCCCGCCAGCCAGCCGGCCGCCAGCACGGCGGCCAGCACCTGCCATTGACTCATGGTGAGCGGCCAAAGTTGCATCGCCACGCCGTAGTGGCCTTGGACCCAGGGCCCGCCCGCCAGCACCAGCACCACGTGGAGCAGCACGCCGAGCGCCAGGCCCAGGCAGGTGATCCACGCGCCTTCCAGGCTCAGCAGCAAGGCGATGTGCCAGGGGCCCGCGCCCACCGCGCGCAGCACGGCCAGTTCGCGGCGGCGCTCGTTCAGGCCGGCCAGCACCACCGCCACCAGCCCCGCCACGCTGACCAGGGCCACCAGGGCCGACATGGCCTGCAGGGCCTTCTCGCCCAGGCCGACCACGTCCCACAGTTCGTCCAGCGCGACGCCCGGCAGGATCGCCATCAGGGCCTCGTCCTCGTACGCGGTCACGTGGCGCTGCATGGCGAAGACCGCGCTGCGGTTCTTCAGGCCCACCAGGGCGGCGGTGACTTCCTGGGGGGCGAGGTCGAACTTGCGCACCTGGTCGGCCGGGATGTGCATGCCCGGCAGGGGCGCGCCGCCCACCCAGTCGAGGTGCACGGCGGTCAGCGAGGCCAGGTTCACGTGCACCGTGCGGTCCACCGGCGTGCCGGTGCGTGCCAGGATGCCCACCACCTTGAAGGGCTTGTCGGCGTGTTCGGTACCCACCAGGCCGCCGCTGCCGTGGCGCAGGGTGAGGGACTGGTCGAGCCGGTAGCCCAGGCCCTCGGCCACGTCGGCGCCCAGCACCGCCTCGAACAGGCCGTCCACGCCGTCTGCAAAGGGGCGGCCCTGCGTCACGCGCAGGGGCTGCCGGTCGCCGTAGTGGAAGTGGGTGAAGTAGCCGGTGGTGGTGCCAAGCACGGCGAAGCCGCGGTGCGAATCACCCAGCGACAGCGGCACCACCCAGTCCACGCCGCGCTGGCTGGCCAGCGCCTCGACACTGGCCATGCGCATGTTGGCCGTGGCCGAGCCCAGGTGGAAGACGGCGTAGAGCAGCAGCTGCACCGAGCCGGTCCGCGGGCCAACGATCAGGTCGGTGCCGCTGACGGCCTGCCGGAAGCTGCTGCGGGCATCCGCGCGCAGCCGCTCCAGGCTCAGCATCAGCAGGGTCGACAGCGCGATCGACACCACCACCCACAGCAGGGTGCCGCGGCGGCGCCAGGCGCTGCATGCCGCCATGCGGTGCAGCGGGATCATGCGGCGGCCCGGCCCTCAGGGCCGTCGTGGGCGACGGGCGAAGCCGCCTGGTTGAGTGCCGGCAGGGACAGCCGCGTGTCGAAGTGGGCGGCCAGGCGCTCGTCGTGGCTGACGAACACCAGGGTGCGGGGCGGGCCGTCGCCCTCGTCGCAGGCCTCCAGCAGCAGCGCCATGAAAGCGTCGCGGTGGGCGCTGTCCAGCGCGGAGGTGGGCTCGTCGGCGATCACCACCTCGGGGCGTCCCATCAGGGCGCGTGCCGCGGCCACGCGCTGCTGCTGTCCGACCGAGAGCATCGCGGCCGGCCGCCGCCAGGTGTCGGGCGGCAGCTTCATGCGTTGCAGCAGGGACTCGGCGGCGCCGCGCAGCGAGACCAGGCCCCGTGCGGCGGCCAGGGCGCGCTCGCGCCGCGTGCGCGACAGGGTGCAGGGCAGGCAGACGTTGTCGACCGCGTCCAGGTAGGGCAGCAGGTTGAACTGCTGGAAGATCAGGCCGACGTGGTCGGCGCGCCGGGCATCGCGCCGGCCCGCGGACAGGCTCGCCCAGTCGGTGCCCAGCAGGCGGACCTGGCCTGAGCGCGGCAGCAGCACCCCGGCCATCAGGCCCAGCAGCGTGCTCTTGCCGCAGCCGCTGGGGCCGTGCAGGAACACCCGCTGACCCGCGGCCACGCTGAGCGCCGGGAGGTGCAGGACATCGTGCACGGCGCGGGGCCAGGCGAAGCGCAGGTCGGTGATCTCGATCATGGAATGCGGGGACTGCGTGGCGGACGGCGGGCGTCCGCTTTTTCCTCACTCAATCCGACAGCGCGCGCAGGCTGCGCTGGGCGAAGTAGAACCACTCGTTGCCCGGCAGCGCCTTGGGGTTGGGGAAGACGATGAAGCCGTCCTGGGGGGCGCGGACCTCGGTGCCGTCGTGCCGCTGACCGATCAGCTCGCCGGCGCGCAGGGGGTCGTAGCTGGCCCACTCGCGCACGAACTGGTCGTCGGCGTGCAGGCGGTCGGTGACTTCGGCCAGGCGCAGCAACTCGATGTCGGTGCGGGGCGCGGGAGAAGGCTCGTCGACCAGGCCCAGGTGGGCCAGCGTGTTGCGGATGGCGCGGTAGGCAACCTCCGGGGCCAGCGGGTCAGCGTGCTGGCCGCATTCGAGCGTGATGGCGTAGCCGCCCTGGCTGCGCATGTACTCGGTCGTTCCGACGCCATAGCGGGGGTCGGTGTTGAGCAGCTGGGCGCGGTCGGCGGTGTCGGCGGAGGGTGGGCGGGCCAGACGGTTCTTCACGCCGGTGGCGTAGGTGTCGAGCCAGCCTTCGACGATGCGCCGCGGGCCGAGACGGCGCGCCAGCGCCTCTTCCTCGGCGGCCCGGGCGAAGGGCTCCAGGCTGCCGTTGTTGTTGCTGGGGCCAAGCATGGCGAAGGGCTCGCCCTGGGTGTGGAAGGAGTGCAGGTCGAGCAGCACGTCGTGCTGCGCCAGCAGGGGGCATAGCACGGTGGCGATGCGGTCCTCGAAGTCCTGCGGTTCGGCCTGGGGGTGCAGGTTGCGGTTCAGGTTGCGGTCGCCGGCGCGCTCGCCCTTGCGGTAGGCCAGCGGGTTGGTGATCGGCACGAAGGTGACCTGGCCGCGCATGAGGTGCAGCAGGCCGGCGTCCAGTTCGGCCACGATGCGCTCGATGCCACGGGTGCCGCAGGTCTCGTTGCCATGCACGGCGCCCAGCACGATCAGTCGGGGGCCGCCTTGCAAGGCCGTGTAGGTGTGGGAACGCAAGGCGGTCAGGCTGGGGGTGGGTGGTAGGGACATGGGGTCAAGCTCACAGTATGGAGAGAGATCCGGGATGGTGGCACAGATCGGAAGGGGGCTTCTCGGAGGGCGGGTCAGCGGGCCAGGGGCAGCCGCGCCTGCGGACGGCGCAGCGTCCGGCGCGCTTGCCCGTGTGTGGTGGCGATCTGCGCGTCGAGGCGCTGCAGGCCGGGGAAAGCCGACCACAGCGCGTCCAGCGCGATGTGGCTGGCCTGGTCGGCGTGCGCGCAGGCGAAGCTGAATTCGGCGTCGAGATCGCCGTGGCCCTCGTCCGGCTTGGCCGGGGTTGTGGCCGCGGCCGGGCTGCCCGCGGTGTCGACGTTCACGCCCACCACGGGCGCTTCCAGCCGGACGGTCTCCAGCGTGCAGCCGGCCGCGTCGTCGATGCGCAGCAGCCGGTCGGCGGCCTTCAGCTGGGCCACCAGCGCAGCCACGCGCTGACGCTCGGCCGGGGTGCGGGGGGCGTGCTCGAAGCCGAGCAGGTTGTCGAGCGGGGAGTCCAGCAGCACGGTGAGGTGGCCGCTCTCCACCGCCACGTCGAGCGTGGCGGCGCCGTGCTCGTGGGCTTTGCCGGGCGTGGCGTGGGCGGCTGCCCCCAGGAGCAGCAGGATCGGCAGCAGCAGGGGGGCGAGTCGGGGACGCAGGATCATGGGGCGAGGGCCTGGCGGATGGCGTCCAGGTTGTGGGTCATCAGTTTCAGGTAGGTGTCGGCGGGGCCGCCGGGTGCGGACAGGGCGTCGGAGTACAGCGTGCCGCCCACCCGCGCCCCGGACTCGGCGGCGATGCGCTGGACCAGGCGCGGATCACTGATGTTCTCCAGGAACAGCGCGCGCACCTGCTCGGACTTGACCTGCCGGATGACGCGCGCCACCTGGCCGGCCGAGGGCTCGGCCCCCGTCGTCCAGCCCTGCGGCGAGAGCAGGGTCAGCCCGTACGCCTCCCCCAGGTAGCCGAAGGCGTCGTGGGAGGTGATGAGCCGGCGCTGGGCCACGGGGACGGCGGCCAGCGCGGCGCGGGTGCGCTGGTCCAGCGCGTCCAGCTGGCGCAGGTAGGCGTCGGCGCGGGCCTGGAAGGCGTCGGCCTGGGCGGGGGCCGCGCCGGCCAGGGCCTGGCGCAGGTTGTCGATGTAGACGTGCGCATGGGCCAGGCTGTGCCAGGCGTGTGGGTCGGGCTCGCCGTTCACCCGGCGCGGCACCAGCCCCGTGGTGGCCACGACCACCGGGCCCTTGTAGCCGGAGATCCGCACCAGCCGGTCGAGCCAGCCTTCGAAGCGCAGGCCATTGACCACCAGCAGGTCGGCCGAGGCCATCTGCCGCACGGCCGCGGGCGTGGGCTCATAGACGTGGGCGTCGGCGTCGGGGCCGACCAGTGCGGTGACCACCGCCGTGTCGCCCGCGACCTCGCGCGCCATGTCGGCCAGGATCGAGAAGCTCGCCACCACCTTGAGCGGCCGGGATTGGGCCTGGGCCTGGGCCGGTCCGGCGAGGCCCAGCATTGCCACCAGCCAGGACAACGAAAGAAGAAGGAAGAAGCGCAGGCGCATGAGATACATCAGAAAAGAAAATCCAGTCAGGCCACGCGGTGGGCGCGCAGGGCCAGCTGACGGCTGAGCCAGCTGTCGCGCTGGCCGAACAGCAGGGACAGCAGGTACAGGCTGCCCGCGGCCAGGACGATCGAGGGGCCGGAGGGCAGCTCCAGGTGATACGACACGAGCAGGCCGCCCCAGGCGCTGAACGCGGCCAGCGCAAAGGCCACCGCCGAGAGCCGGCCGATGTCCTGCGCCCAGAAGCGCGCGGTGATGGCCGGCAGCATCATCAGCCCCACGGCCATCAGCGTGCCCAGCGCCTGGAAGCCGGCCACCAGGTTGATGACTACCAGCAGCAGGAACAGCAGGTGCACGGTCGCCCCGGGGCCACCGGCGGCGCGCAGGAAGCCAGGGTCGAAGCACTCCATGACCAATGGGCGGTAGATCCCCGCCAGCAGCACCAGCGTGACGCTGGCGACCGCGGCCACGCTCAGCAGCGCCTGGTCGTCCACCGCCAGCACGCTGCCGAACAGCACGTGCATCAGGTCGACCGGGCTGCCGTGGGCGGAGATGATCATCACCCCGGCGGCCAGCGCCATCAGGTAGAACGCGGCGAAGCTGGCGTCCTCCTTCTGCGTGGTGACGCGGCTCAGCCAACCTGCCAGCAGGGCCACGCCCAGCGCGGCGATGAAGGCCCCCAGCCCCATGGCCGCCAGCGAGAAGCCCGCCAGCGCGAAGGCCACGGCTGCGCCGGGCAGCAGGGCGTGCGACATGGCGTCGCCCATCAGGCTCATGCGGCGCAGCACCAGCAACGTGCCCACTGGCGCGCCGCTCAGGCCCAGTGCCAGGCAGGCCACCAGCGAGCGGCGCATGAAACCGAATTCAGTGAACGGCTGAATGAAGAGCTCGTGCGCGGTCATGGCGTCAGGGGGCTGTGGTCGGTGACGGGCAGCTCCGGATGCTGCGCGGGCGCTGGCTGGTAGCAGTGCGCGGCATGCTCGTCCCAGTGAGTGGCCATGTGCAGGGCGCGGTTCAGGTTGGCGGGCGTCAGGACCTCGTCGGTGGAGCCCCAGGCCACGGCCTCGCGGGCCAGCAGCAGGGTGTGCTGGAAGTGTGCGCGAACCTGGGCGAGGTCGTGCAGCACGGCCACCACGGTGCGGCCCTCGGCGTGCCAGCGGTGGACCACGCCCAGCAGGTCGTCGCAGGTGCGGGCGTCGATGGCGTTGAAGGGCTCGTCAAGCAGGATCAGCCGGGCGTCCTGCACCAGCAGCCGGGCGAACAGCACGCGCTGGAACTGGCCCACCGACAGCTCGCCCATCAGCCGCTCGGCGAAGTGGGCCATGCCGACGGCCTCGAGCGCGGCCTGCGCCTGTGCGCGCGTGCGGGCATTGCCGGCGCGCAGCACGCCCAGCCAGCGCCAGGCGCCCAGCTCGACCACGTCGCGCACACGCACGGGGAAGCTGCGGTCGATCTGTGCCTGCTGCGGCAGGTAGCCGACCTGGCCGCGCACGTCGGAGGCCAGGACGATGCGCCCGGTGGTGGCCGGCAGCCGCCCGGTCACGGCCTCGAGCAGGCTGCTCTTGCCGGCGCCATTCGGTCCCACGATGGCCGTGAGCGAACCGCGCGGCACGCTGCCGCTGAGGTGGTGCACCACCGGGTGGCGCCGGTGGGTCACGGTGAGGTTGTCGAGGGTGAGCACGGAGGACATGGGAGGGGCCGCGGAGTGGTTCGGTGCCGGTTCGTCGGGTCAGGGCTGCAAGGCCCAGGCCACCGCGCCCCAGAGCAGCGCCAGCAGCGCGGCGGCGCCCAGCAGGCGCTGCCAGGCGCTGGCCAGCAGCAGGCTGCGCGGGGCGGGGAAGGGGGGCGCATGACCGTCGTGGTCATGGGCATGGTGATGGGCGGGCTTCATCCGGGGCGTCCTTGGCGAGCGGCCGGCCGGCGGCGGGCGGTGGCGCTGCATTCGGCGCAGCGGCCGTGCAGGGTCAGGTCATGGCTTTCCACCTGGAAGCCCTGGGGGGCCAGGCGTTCCATGTGTCCTGGGCAGCCCTGGATGGGGAACACCCGCTCGCACACCAGGCAGTGGAAATGATGGTGGTGAGGGTGCGGGGCAGCGGAGGAAGCGCTGTCGGCATGAACGTGGGTGTCGTGCTGCAGGTGGTGCAGGCGCGCGGCTTCGAAGCGGGCGGGCTGCCCCGGCAGCTCGACCTTGCTGACCCGCTGCTCGTCCACCAGGCTCTTGAGCTGCCTGTACACCGTGGACAGGTTCAGCGTGGGCACCGCCTGCTGGGCCAGCGCCTGGATCTCGGTGGGATGCAAGGAGCGGCCGCTGTGCTCGATGGCATGCAGCACGGCTTGCTTCTGGCGGGTCATTCGTTCCATGGTCGGGGTGAAAAAAACGGCGCCGGGGAGAAGGCCGGCGCCATGGATTATTGCAGATGCATTTGCAATTGCATTTGTAGGGTGAATAGGGCTTCGTTCAATCGAACGGTGAATACCGCTGTCCCCGCACCGCCCCCGGGGCGAAGCTGATGCGCCGCTGCTCGACCAAGCGCCCGGTGCGGCTGCGCCAGTCACGCTCCAGACGCCCCTCGATCAATTCGTAGCCCAGCAGCGCCAAAATGCGCTCGCCCAGGAAGATCGGGCGGGCGTTGCCGTACCAGTCGACGCACGAGGCCCGGCAGGCGTCGTCCTGGCGGCCGGGTTGCGCCTTCAGTTCGCCCAGGGGCGTGAAATCCCCGTCCCGCTGGTGCAGGTACAGGACCGACGCGGTGCCCGTCCCGTCCGCCGCGCCGTAGGGGCCACGCGCCCCGAGGATGGGCAGGCCGAGCAGGCCCTCCGCCTCGTCGCGGGGACGGTAGAAGAAGCCGTGGGTGCGCGTCTCACCCTGCCGGGCGCCGCCCTGCACGTAACGGCCCGCCGGCGTGGCGCCGCCGCGTTCCAGGCGCACGCTGCTGAAGCACAGGTCGCTGCCTCGGTTGCCCACCAGCACGGCCATCGCCGGCCCCAGGGATTCGATGCGCTCGACGGCATGGCTGGGGCTCAGGGGCGTCGGAGGCTCGGCGCTGGCGGGGCGCAGCGCCCAGGCGTTGTTGCCCCCGCCGTAGAGCAGCCATTCGCCCACGTACCGGTTCTGCAAACCGTAGTTCGCTGAGGACGGCAGCAGCCGGTAGTGATCGGCCTGGGCGGCGTCGCGGCCGTCGCCAAAGGCGGCCAGCGGCACGCGCAGCAGGGCCAAGCGGCCGTTGGCAGGACGCTCGTCCCCCCACATGCCCTCACCACCGCCTTCGTCGCGCAGCAGCACGTTCAGGTGGTCCTGGTCTTCCAGGAAGGACATCTGGTCGATCGGCACGCCGGCGGTCTTGAGGGCGCTGGGCGCACGGCCGTCCAGGGGCAGCCGGAACACGGCCGAGAACGTGCGTCCCGGATCGGCCGCGGCACGGCCACGGCGGCCGCGCGTGGGCAGCAGGCTGGTCCAGACATACACCGAGCCGGCCGAGACGTAGAACACACGGCCCAGCGCCCCCAGCACGGCGCTGGACTCGCAGCGCATCTCGGGGCCGCTCAGGTCGCAGGTGGTGAGGGTGTGCAGGGCGAGTGGCTGGGAAGGGTCGAAGTCATCGTCGGTGCGGTACACGCGCGTGGCGGGCAGGATGCGCTGGAAATCCGGCGGGGTGGCGGGCCCTTGCCAGCGGCGCACGCCTGGCATCACCGCATCGCTCCAGGGGTTGCCGGGCAGCAGCACGCTCGGGGTGTAGAAGATCAGCTTGCGGCCGACCAGACGGCTGGCGTAGTTGCGCGAGGAGTAGTAGTCGAAGCTGCGCAGGTGGTGGGTGGCGCGGTAGCGCAGGGTGCCGTCGCGGTCCAGGTCGAACAGGCCGATCTCGGTGCCGCCACGCGCATAGCTGTAGCCGATCACGACGACGGTGCTGTCCGAGGTCAGCAACTCGTCGTACCAGGCGCCAGCGGGGTCGCTGCCGGGGGCGAAAGCGTCGACCGTGGACACCGGCTGCAGCTGGTCGCCGCCGACGCGAACGGTGAACAGCCGGCCGCGACGCAGGATGACAAGGTAATCGCCGCAGCGCTTGACGATGCCGCCCTCGTCCACCCCGGCGGTCTGCACGTTGGTGATGGACTCGGCAGCGCCATCGGCCGCGGCACTTGGGGCGGCGGACTTGGCCATGGCGGCCGGCGGCGCCATGGGTGCCGCCACGACGGGCGACGCGGAGGCCATCTCGCTGGTACCCATGCGGCGCCGCTCGGGGACCAGCTTGAGCGCCTCCTGGCGCCAGCGCGCCAGGGCGCCGGCCATCTCGGCCTCGCTGCGGTAGGGTTGCAGGGTGTTGCCGCCGCTGCCACCGGCTTCCGTCGCCTGCAGCCAGGGGCTGGCCAGCCCGGCGCCACCGGCCGCGGCGGCCACGGCCAAGGTGCGCGACAGCAGGTCGCGCCGGTTCATCATCGTCAAGGGGGTCGGGTTCATCGCCATGAAGGGCTCCGTGGTGGGGATGCTGGCTGATACGGAGCGGGTGGGGCGACGGGGTGAAAATTTTTCCAGGGCCTCGGCAGGTGGACGCCGGGATCAGGCAGCGCAACGCCGACACGCAGAAGGAATGCGACTACGCCGCGAGCTGCCAGGGCGGATGAGGCGGGCGGAGCACCCCGGCACCTGTCACGCAGGCGCTTTCTCGATGAAGAACTCCACGCTCACCATCGCGCGGATCTCCTTCTTGCCCTTCATGGGCGTGCCCAGGTCGGCCGAGGGAACTGGCTTGACCGACCGAGAGCGGGACAGCGACGCAGGCTGGGCGCTGTCGGCCACTGGCGACTGGCGCAGCGCCACGTCGACCTGGGGGATGTGATACGAGTCGGCGCAGGCACGGATGCCCACCACCCGGTGGTCTACGGCCGACACCATCGCCTGCGCCTTCTTCAGCGCCTTGGCCATGGCCTGCCGGGCCAGATCGACCTTGGCCTCGTCCTCGTTGAAGACCCAGCCCAGGGAATGCAGCTCGACGTTCTTCATGTCCATCAGGACCCCCAGGACCTCGTTGATGCGCTCCAGCTTCTCCAGCAGCAGCTCGAGGCTGTAGACGCCCTTGGAGGACTTGCTGAACCAGCCCGACTCCGAGCGCACCTGCACGCCTTGCACGCGGATGTCAATGCCGGACTCGACAGCCTGGATCTTCTCCACCGCCTGCCGCACCTCCTGGCATTTTTCCAGCGCGGCATTGCCGTAGAGGAAGTTCTCGCCCTCCACCACGATGCCGATCTTGACGGCGTGGGCCTCAACGTCGCAGCGCGCCTCTTCCGACAGTTTCAGGATGCCGTGTTCCATGTTGTGTTCCCTTTCTCGAATTGCTCCCGGGCCAGCCGGTACAGGCAGTGGGTGCGCAACGGGCTGCCTTCGGGCACGCTGGGGTGCTCGAAAGTCTCCGCCGCCGCCTGCATGCCAAGGCGCTCCATGACGGCGCGCGACCTGAGGTTGACCACGGCCGTGAAGGACACGATCTCCCGCAGGGCGAGCCGCTCGAAGCCCACGCGCAGCGCGGCGCGGGCGGCTTCGGTGGCATAGCCCTTTCCCCAGTGCGCGCGGGCCAGGCGCCATCCGATCTCGACGCACGGCGAGAAGGGAAGCGGCGCCAGCGGCACCTGAAGACCCACGAAGCCGATGAACTCGCCGGTGTCCCGTCGCTCGGCCGCCCAGAACCCCCAGCCTCGCGCCATGATCTGTGCCTGCAAGCGGCTGAGCATGGCGTCGCTCTCCGCACGCCTGAGCATCGCGGGAAAGAACGCCATGACCTCCGGGTCGGCGTTGAGCGTCGCGAACGGCGCGGCGTCGGAAGCACGCCAGGGCCGCAGGCGCAGGCGCTCGGTGTCGAACGCCAGCGGTGGGGTGAGCTTGGGCGGTTCGGCATTCATGGCTGGGGCTCTTTCCCCATCGGGCCGCCGGCTTCCTCGCTGCCCGTCCACCCGGCCCCCGGATGCCGGCGTGCCGCCTTGCGCTCCTGCGTGAACAGGGTCTCGAGCTGCTCGCGCCCCTGCTTGGCCACGGCGATCAGGTGGGCCTCGTCCTTCCAGCGCAGGCCCATGGCGTCGAGCTGCTCCAGCGTGTGACGCCGGAAGCGCAGCGCCAGGTTGCGCGCCTCGTGGGGCTGCCAGCCCAGGGTCTCGAGCACGCTGCGCCCGCTCATCAGGGCCGAGTCCAGCGTCTCGCGCTCGATCAGGCGCACGCCCAGGTCGCGCAGCGCGAAGTAGTGCTGCACGTTGCGCGCCCGCGCCACCACCGTCAGCTGCGGGAAATGCTCGCGCGCCAGCTCGGCGACGCGCAGGCTGTGCGCCATGTCGTCCACGGCCAGCACCAGCACGCGGGCCCGTTCGGCGCCGGCGATGCGCAGCAAGTCGAGCCGGGTGGCGTCGCCATAGAAGACGCGCCAGCCGAACTTGCGCAGCGCCTCGATGGCCTCGGCGTCGTGGTCGAGCACGGTTGGCCGCAGGCCGTTGGCGTAGAGCAGGCGGCCGACGATCTGGCCGTAGCGCCCGAAGCCCGCGATGATCACCGGGGCGTCCTGCGGCTCGTCGATTTCCGCCAGTGTGGGGCCCTCGCGCCCGGCCAGGCGGGGCAGCAGCCAGCGGTCCGACAGCAACAGCAGCAGCGGCGTGAACAGCATCGAGATTGCCACCGCCGCCACCAGCAGGGACGCCGTCGCGGGGGCCATGACGCCGGCCTGGGTGGCGGTCTGGAACACGACGAAACCGAACTCGCCGCCCTGGGCCAGCAGGATCACGAACACCGGCCGCTCGCCCAGCGGCTGGGGCATCAGCCGCGCCATCCCCCACAGCACGGCGGCCTTGACGACGAGGAAACCCACCACCACCGCCGCCACCAGCAGCGGCTGTCGCATCACCACCGCGAAGTCGATGCTCATCCCCACCGCGATGAAGAACAGCCCGAGCAGCAGGCCCTTGAAGGGCTCGATGTCGGTCTCCAGCTCGTGGCGGTACTCGCTCTCGGCCAGCAGCACGCCGGCCAGGAAGGCGCCCAGGGCCATCGACAGCCCCACCGCATGCATCAGCGCCGCAGTGGCCACCACCAGCAGCAGCGAGGCGGCGGTGAAGATCTCGGGCGTCTTCGAGCGGGCGATCCAGCGCAGCGCCGGGCGCAGCAGCAGCCGCCCGCCCAGCACGATGGCGGCGATCACGCCCAGCGCCTTGGCCGCGCCCCACCATGGCGCCGCGGCATGTCCGCTGCCCCCGGGCGTGCCGGAGGCGGCCAGCAGGGGGATCAGGGCCAGGATCGGGATGGCCGCCACGTCCTGCAGCAAGGCCACGCTGAGCACGCTCTGCCCGGAGGTCGTGGCCATCAGGTTGCGCTCGTTGAGCACGCCCAGGCCGATGGCGGTGGAGGACATGCCCAGGCCCAGGCCGGCCACCAGCGCCAGCCGCCAGTCGAGACCGAAGGCCATGCCCAGCAGGCACAGCAGGACACCGGAGCCGAACAGCTGCACGCTGCCCCAGCCGAAGATCGGCTTGCGCAGCGACCACAGGCGGCGCGGCTCCAGCTCCAGCCCGACCAGGAACAGCATCAGCACCACGCCGAATTCGGCGAAGTGCAGCATGGCCTGCGGGTCGGTCACCAGCTTCAGGCCCCAGGGCCCGATGGCGATGCCGGCGCCCAGGTAGCCGATGATCGAGCCCAGGCCCAGCCCCCGCGCCAGGGGGACGGCCAGCACCGCGGCGGCCAGGTAGATGAGGGTGCTGTTGAGCCAGCCGTGGTCCATGGTGAGCGGGGATGTCGTTACGTACTGGGAGGGTGGGAGGCGGGCCGCGCCGAGGCCGGCACCTCGCAGCAGGGGCAGCCCTGCGTGGGGTCGATCTCCGGCCAGCCCGGGTGCAGGCTCAGCCGCTGCGCGTAGTGCGCGGCATGGGCGGCCAGCGCCTCGGGTGCGACACGGTGGGCGCCGTGCAGGATCAGCGGCGGCAGGAAGCGCATGCCGCACAGCGCCGCGGTCTGCTCATAGGGCGGCAGGAAGGCGCTGAAGGGGTAGCGGTTGTAGCTCTCGGGGCGGTAGGAATCCTCCGGCCCCCCGGTGCTGGCCACCAGCCACAGGTCCTTGCCGTGCAGGTGCGTGCCCTGCGGGCCGTAGGCCCAGCCGTAGCTGAGCACCTCGTCCACCCACAGTTTCATCAGGGGCGGCATGTGGTACCAATGGATGGGGTGCTGCCACACCACCAGCCGGGCCCGCGCCAGGCTGGCCTGCTCGGCGGCCACATCGATCAGGTAGTCGGGGTACAGCGCGTACAGGTCGCGCACCTCCACCGGGGCGCCGCAGCCGGCTGCGGCCTGCATCAGGCGCTGGTTGATGACCGAATGCGCCAGGCCGGGATGCGCGACCAGCACCAGCACCGTACCGGTCGCGGCGGCGGGTGGGGCGGCAGGCGGGGAGAGTGGGGAGGTCATGCGCTGGGCAGGCTGGCGACAGGGGAAAGCGGCAAATGCGGATCGGGGCGGGGAAGAAAGACCGCCCGGCCCCCTCCAACAGGGGACGGCCGGCGGGGCGCTGGCATCCTACAATCCCCGGTTGTCTTTTCTTGCCAAACCCGAGGTTTTTTGTGTCGCCCTCTCATCCCACTTCACCATCCGCAACGTCCGCCTCCTCCAACGCCGCCCTGGAACTGGAGTTGGCCGAGTTGTTCGTGAGTGCACTGAACCTGGATGTGGCCCCGACCGACATCGACCCGACGGCCCCGCTGTACGGCGAGGGCCTGGGGCTCGATTCCATCGACATCCTGGAAGTGGCACTCGAGGTGTCCAAGCGCTATGGCTTCCAACTGCGCTCGGACGATGCCAACAACCACCAGATCTTCACGTCGCTGCGCTCCCTGGCGGCCCATGTGGCCCAGCACCGCACCGCCTGACGCCGACTGACCGATCGATCGACACTGAAGCGCCGTGGACACTCCGCCTTGCGCCCCCGCCGCTGCCGCGCGCTGGACGGCCGCTTTCAGCTTGCTGGGCGTGGCCGGCTATGCCTGGCTCTCGCACGTGCTGATGGTGCATGCGGCCCGCGAGCCCTGGGCCGTGCTGGTGCTGTTCGGCCCGCTGTTGATGGCGGTGGGCGGCGTGGCCTGGCAACGCCGCCACCGGCCGGCGGCGCTGGCGGTCGCCGCCAGCGTGGCCGGCGTGAGCTGGGTGGTGGCGCGCGGCGGTGTCGACGACGTCAACAAGCTCTACGTGATGCAGCACGCCGGCATCCACCTGGCCCTCGCGCTGGGCTTCTCGAGCACGCTGGCGGCCTCCTCGGTACCCCTGATCACCGCGCTGGCCGCGCGCCTGCAGCGCATGACACCGGCCCTGCAGGCCTACACCCGCCGCCTGACCGGCCTGTGGGCTGCCTATTTCGCCGGCATGGCGCTGCTGTCGGCGGTGCTGTATGCGTTGGCTCCGTGGCCGGCGTGGTCGTTCTTCGCCAATGTGCTCACCCCCTTGAGCGCCGCCGCGCTGTTCCTCGGCGAATACCTCCTGCGCTACCGCCTGCATCCCGAGTTCGAGCGTGTCTCGATGGGCGACGCCGTGCGCGCCTACCGCAATCGCTCGGCGCAGGCCGAGCCCTGAAGGCCAGCCTCATGATGAGGATGCTGTCCGTCACCCCCCGGCCGTCTTGCCTGTGCCGACCCATCCTGTCCTTCCTGCCATGTCACTGACCGCCGCTGCCGCCACCGCCCCCGCTTCTTCCACGCATGCCGCGGAGCAGCTGCTGTTCTTCACGCTGCTTCAGCTGGCCATCATCGTGCTGAGCGCGCGCGCCGGTGGCGTGCTGGCGCGCCGGCTGGGCCAGGCGATGGTGGTGGGCGAGATCGTCGTGGGCATCCTCCTGGGGCCTTCGCTGCTGGGCGCGCTGGCGCCCGATGCATTCCAGCTGTTGTTCCGCTCCACACCACCGCAGTCGATGAGCATCTTGTCCCAGGTGGGCTTGCTGCTGCTGATGTTCCAGATCGGCCTGGAGTTCGACTTCGCCCACCTGAGCGAGCGCCGCAACCGCCGCGCCGTGCTGGCGGTTGCGGTGGCGGGCCTGGTGCTGCCCTTCGGCCTGGGCCTGGGGCTGGGCTGGGTGGTGCCTGAGGCGCTGGCAGGCCCGAACCGCCTGGCCTTCGCCCTGTTCATGGCCACGGCCTTGTCCATCACGGCCATGCCGGTGCTCGGGCGCATCCTCATGGAGGTCGACCTCACCCGGGCACCCCTGGGCGTGATCGCCATCAGCGCGGCGGCCATCAACGACGTGGCCGGCTGGCTGCTGCTGGCCCTGGTGACGGCGCTGTCGACCGCCTCCCTGGCGCCCTGGGACTTCGCCTGGCACCTCGGCGGGGTGCTGGCCTTCAGCGCGCTATGCTGGTGGGTGGTGCGGCCGCTGCTGTGCCGCTTCGTGCGGGCTCGCATGGCGGCCAGCCCGCCCGGCACGCTCTCACCCACGCTGATGGGCGTGGTGCTGGCCTGCATCTTCCTGGCCGGCATGGCCACCTACACCATCGGCATCTTCGCCATCTTCGGCGGCTTCATGATGGGCGTGGTGCTCCACCAGGAGACGGGCTTCGTCAAAGTCTGGAACGAGCGCGTGGGCACCTTCGTCAACGTGTTCTTCCTGCCGATCTTCTTCACTTTCACTGGCCTGCGCACCGACATCGGCACGCTGTCCGGCGCGGCCTGGGGCTGGTGCGCGCTGGTGATCGCGCTGGCCACCGTGGGCAAGTTCTGCGGCTGCTGGCTCGCGGCGCGCTGGGCGGGCCAAGGGCCCGTCGAGGCGCGCATCATCGGCGTGCTGATGAACACGCGCGGCCTGATGGAGCTGGTGATCATCAACGTGGGCTACGAGCTGGGCGTGATCGGCGCCGAGGTCTTCTCCATGCTCGTGCTGATGGCCATCTTCAGCACCGTGGTCACCACCCCGGCCGTGCGGCGCTGGCTGCCCGCCCTGCATGCCCAAGAACCCGGCGGCCTGGCCAGCGCCGTGCGGGCCTGAGCCTGCTGCCTTCCCGACCGACCGACTTCCCAAGGAGTGTTCATTCATGACCCTCGCTGATCCCGCCTCTCTTGCCACCCTTGCCGCCGGGGTCGACCCCGAAGTCATCCCGGACGGTGTCCTCATCATGGGCGGCGGTCTGGCCGGGCTCACCTTGTCGCTGCAGCTCAAGCAGCGGTTCCCCGAGATGCCCGTGCTGGTGCTGGAGCGCAAGGCTCACCCGGTGCCGCTGGCGGCGCACAAGGTGGGCGAGTCCTCGGTCGAGATCGGGGCGCATTACTTTTCCAAGGTGCTGGGCCTGGAGGAGCACCTGAAGACCAAGCAGCTGAGAAAGTTCGGCTACCGCTTCTTCTTCTCCGAAGGGCGGCGTGACATCGACCAGGTCACCGAGCTCGGCTTCAGCCGCTACACCGCGGTGCCCAGCTACCAGCTGGACCGCGGCTCGTTCGAGAACTTCCTGGGCGAGGAGGCCCTGCGGCTGGGCGTGCGCTTCGTCGACGAGGCGGTGGTCCGCAAGATTCAGCTGGCCGACGTCAGCGCCGAGCCCGACGCGCTGCACGAGGTGATCTGGGAGCACGCCGGCGCGGTCCACCGCACGCGGGTGCGCTGGGTGGTGGACGCCGCGGGCCGCGCCAGCCTGCTCAAGCGCCAGCTCGGGCTGGTGCAGCCCAACGACCACGAGGCGCACGCGATCTGGTTCCGCATCCGCGACCACCTGCCGGTCGACCAGTGGGGCAAGGACGCCGACTGGGCCGGCCTGTGCATGCCGCAGGCGCGCTGGCGCTCCACCAACCACCTGGTGGGCGCGGGCTACTGGGTGTGGCTGATCCCGCTGTCCTCGGGCTCGCACTCGGTGGGCATCGTGGCCGATCCGCGCATCCACCCGCTGGAGACGATGAACACCTTCGACAAGGCGATGGACTGGCTCAAGCAGTACCAGCCGCGCGTGTTCGACGAGGTCGACCGCCGCCGCGACCTGCTGCAGGACTTCCGGTTCTTCCGGCGCTTCTCCTATGACTGCAAGCAGGTCTACTCCGACCAGCGCTGGGCGCTCACGGGCGAAGCCGGGCGCTTCCTCGACCCGTTCTATTCGCCGGGCAGCGACTTCATCGCCATGAGCAACACCTTTGTGACCGAGCTGATCAGCCGCGACCGGCTGGGCCAGCGCTGGGCCGCGCAGGCGCAGCTCTACGACCAGCTGCTGCACTCGTTCTACCAGAACACCCTGGCGCTGTACGTGGACCAGTACCCGATCTTCGCCGACGCGGAAGTGATGCCGGTCAAGGTGCTGTGGGACTACAGCTTCTACTGGGGCGTGCTGGCGCAGATCTTCTTCCAGAAGCGCCTGACCGACATCGGCATGATGGGCCGCCTGCGCAGTGAGCTGGACCACTGCGCGGACCTCAACCGGGCGGTGCAGGCGTTCGTGCGCGGCTGGTCGCAGGTCAGCGCCAAGCGCAATCCCGCTTTCATGCTCGACCAGACGCACCTGCCGTGGTTCGCCGCGCTCAACAACAGTCTGAACGACCCGCGCGACTCGGACGATGAGTTCGTCCTGCGGATCCGGCAGTCCACGATGCAGCTGCGGGCCCTGGCGCGCCAGATCATCCTGCGCGCCCAGGGCGACCATCCCGGCCTGGACGCGGGTGCCCTGCAGGGCGTGCTCGACGGGCACCCCCTGGCCCAGGAGACCAACCGCTGGGACAAGGTGGACCTGCTGATGCCGGCGCCGGCCATCGAGGCGCAAGTGGCCTGAGGCACTTCGACGGGCTCTCAAGACATAGCGCCTGGCGACACAGAACAGGACGGGCACTCGGTGCGCAGCAGCCCCACCCCAGCTCTCCCGCAGCGGGGAAGGGGGGCTGCTCCTTCCCCCCGTTGGGGGAAGGTTGGGATGAGGGCGCAGCCTTCGCAGATGGCGCAGATGGCCGAGGCAGTGGCATCAGCGGTCATCAAATGGCACAGCGGGTCATTGGCAGGATGAGGGTGCCCGCCTAAGCTTCGGCCCAGCGGTTGTTGTGCCGCTTCTTTCCCTCTCTCCTTCTGCCTCTTCATGAACTGCATCCTGGACGCAAGGCACCTCAGCCTGAGATTCGGCGCCTTGAAGGCCCTGGACGATGTCAGTTTCACCCTGGCCCGCAAGGGCATCTTCTCGATCATCGGACCGAACGGCGCCGGCAAGAGCTCGCTGCTGAACTGCCTGAACGGCTTGTATCCGCTGAGCGGTGGGAGCCTCAATTTCTTCGGGCAGGCGTTCGAGCGGGTCGCGCCGCGCCGGGCGGCGCAGCTGGGGATCGCCCGCACGTTCCAGAACTTGACCCTTTTCAAAGGCATGAGCGTGCAAGACAACCTCATGACCGGACGCAGTCTCCATGTCAAGGCCAACCTCCTGCAGCAGGCCCTTCATTACGGCGCCGCGCGGCGTGAGGAGCTTGCCCATCGCCGCGTGGTCGCGGAGATCGCCGAGTTCCTCGACCTGTCGGCGCATGCCGACACCCCCGCGGGCCAGCTGCCCTACGGCCTGCAGAAGCGGGTGGACCTCGGGCGCGCGCTGGCCATGCAGCCGCGCCTGCTGCTGCTGGACGAGCCCATGGCGGGGATGAACCCGGCGGAGAAGCAGGCCATGTGCGCACTGCTGCGCAAGGTGCACCTGGAGCGGGACGTCACCCTGGTCCTGATCGAGCACGACATGCGCGTGGTGATGGAGCTGTCCGACCACCTGCTCGTGCTGGACCACGGTTGCAAGATCGCCGAAGGGCCGCCTGCACAGGTGGCCCGCGATCCGGCCGTGGTCGAGGCGTACCTGGGCCGTGGCCACGGCGGGGATGCCACCTCGCTGCCCCTGCATTGACGCCGCCATGGGATTCTTCCTGGAAACCGTCATGGGCGGCCTGATGGCCGGCATGCTGTATGCGCTGGTCGCGCTGGGCTTCGTGCTGATCTTCAAAGCCACGGGGGTGTTCAACTTCGCGCAAGGGGCGATGGTGCTGTTCGCGGCGCTGGCGATGGCGCGCTTTGCGCAATGGATTCCCCGCTGGACCGGCTGGCAGGACCGGCTGGGGGTGAACCTGCTGGCCTTCCTCCTGGCCCTGCTGCTGATGCTGGCGGTGGCCTGGGTGGTGCAGCGCTGCGTCCTGGAGAAGCTGGTGAACCAGGAGGGCACCACACTGCTGATGGCCACGCTGGGCATCACGCACTTCCTTGACGGGTTGGGCCAGCTGACGTTCGGCACCGACGTCTACCCGATCGACCTGGGCCTGTCCCGGGAGCCGATCCTGCTCGCCGAGGGCTGGTTTGACGGCGGCATCCTTGTGAGCCGGGACGACCTGGCGGCCACTGTCCTGGCGGCGGCGCTGGTCACCGTGCTGGCGCTGGGGTTCCGCTACACGGCGATGGGCCGCGCCCTGCGCGCCGTGGCGGACGATCCGCAAGCCGCCCAGTCGCTGGGCATCCCGCTGCGGCGCGTGGGGTGGCTGGTGTGGTCCGTGGCCGGCTTCGTGGCCCTGGTGACGGGAATGATCTGGGGCAGCAAGCTCGGCGTGCAGTACGCCCTGTCGATGGTGGCGCTGAAGGCCCTGCCAGTGGTGATCCTGGGCGGCCTGACCTCGGTGCCGGGGGCGATCGTGGGTGGGTTGGTCATCGGTGTCGGCGAGAAGCTCTCCGAGGTCTATCTCGGACCGTCGCTGGGCGGAGGCATCGAGATCTGGTTCGCCTATGCGCTGGCCCTGGTCTTCCTGCTGGTGCGCCCGCAAGGCCTGTTCGGCGAGAAGATCATCGACCGGGTGTGAGGATGACGAGGATGCGAGCGACCCTCCCGCAGCCCTGGGCCCGCCTGGTCCTGCCCGCCCTGGCGATCGCGTTGCCCTGGCTGGTCTCGGACTACTGGCTGCGTGCCATCCTGCTGCCTTTCCTGATCCTTGCCCTGGCCGCCGTGGGCCTGAACATCCTGATGGGCTGCTGCGGCCAGGTGTCACTGGGCAGCGGGGGCTTCATGGCGGTGGGCGCCTACATGGCCTACAACGCACTCACCCGCATCGACGGCCTGCCGGTGGTCGTGGCGATCCTGATCGGCGGGGTGTGCGCCGCGCTGGTCGGCCTGGTGTTCGGGCTGCCCTCGTTGCGCATCCGGGGCCTGTACCTGGCGGTGGCCACCCTGGCGCTGCAGTTCTTCGCGGACTGGACCTTCCTGCGCATCAAGTGGTTCACGCAGGATTCGCCCTCGGGCCTGGTGAGCGTGCCCGGCTTGAAGGTGCTGGGAAGGCCGATCGACTCGCCCGTGGCCAAGTATTTCTTCTGCCTGTGTTTCCTGGCGGTCTTCATGCGCCTTGCCCGCCACCTTGTGCGCGGGGCCATCGGACGCGAGTGGATGGCGGTGCGCGACATGGAGGTGGCCGCCACCGCGCTGGGCATCCGGCCGCAGCGGGCCAAGCTGACGGCCTTCGCGGTGAGTTCGTTTTTCATCGGTGTGGCGGGGGCGTTGTGGGGCTTCGTCTACCTGGGCTCGTGGGAGCCCGCGGCCTTCAGCATCGACCGTTCGTTCCAGTTGCTGTTCATGGTCCTGATCGGTGGGCTGGGCGCGCTCTCGGGGGGCTTGTACGGCGCCGCCTTCCTGGTGATGTTGCCCGTCGGCCTGGACCAGTTGCCGCGCCTGTTCGGATGGGACATCGGCAGTGCGCTCACTGCGCATCTGAGCACCATGGTCTTCGGGGCCCTGATCGTCTTTTTCCTGGTCGTCGAGCCGAAGGGGCTGTCGCAACTGGTGCGGCTCGGGCTGGCCCGGTGGTGCAGCGGGCAGAGCGGGCGAGGATCCCAGCCACCGCGCGAAGGGTGAAGGGCCTCGTGGCGCGGCTGCCTCGCCCTCTCTTCCACGCATCCAATTTCATGCTTCACATTTCACTGAACGAGGAGATCTCCATGAGCAAAAACCTGAAGGCCCTGCCGGCGTTGGCGCTGGCCTGCGCCGTGCCGTTGCTGGCAGGACCCGCGATGGCCCAGACGCCGGCCAGCCCGGCACCCCAGGCTGCGGCCGCCAACGCCCCTGACGGCAAGACGCAGTTCTTTCCCCTGCTGGTCTACCGCACGGGGCCGTACGCGCCGAACGGCGTGCCCATGGCCAACGGCTACGTGGACTACTTCAAGCTGGTCAATGCCCGTGGTGGCATCAACGGGGTGAAGGTGAGCTACGAGGAGTGCGAGACGAGCTTTTCCACCGACAAGGGGGTGGAATGCTACGAACGCCTCAAGGGCAAGGGCGCCACGGTGTTCCAGCCGCAGTCGACCGGTATCACCTTCGCGCTGACGGAGAAGGCGCCCGCCGACAAGATTCCCCTGATCACCGCGGGCTACGGCCGCAGCGAGTCCGCGGACGGCAACGCGTTCAAGTGGAACTTCCCGCTGCTGGGCACGTACTGGGTGGCCGCGGACGTCCTCGTCCAGCACCTGGGCGCGGAGCTGGGCGGCCTGGACAAGCTCAAGGGCAAGAAGATCACCCTGGTCTACCACGACAGCCCCTACGGCAAGGAGCCGATCGCGCTGCTGCAGGAGCGCGCCCGCCTGCACGGCTTCGAGCTGACCCTGCTGCCCGTGGCCCATCCCGGCGTGGAGCAGAAGGCCACCTGGCTGCAGATCCGCCAGAACCGGCCCGACTACGTCCTGCTGTGGGGCTGGGGTGTCATGAACTCGACCGCCTTGAAGGAGGCAGTCGCCACCGGCTATCCGCGCGAGAAGATGTACGGCGTGTGGTTCGCCGGCGCCGAGCCCGACGTGAAGGACGTGGGCGAGGCTGCCAAGGGCTACCACGCCCTGGCGCTGCAGCACGGCGCCGAGCCCAACGCACGCGTGGTCAAGGAGATCCTCGAGAAGGTCCACGCCAAGGGCCAGGGCACGGGCCCCCGGGAAGAGGTGGGGCAGGTGCTCTACATGCGCGGTGTCCTGCAGGCGATGCTGGCGGTGGAGGGGGTGCGCCGGGCCCAGGAGCGCTTCGGCGTGGGCAAGGTGATGAGCGGCGAGCAGGCGCGCTGGGGCTACGAGAACCTGGACCTCGACGCCAAGCGGCTCGAGGCCCTGGGTTTCGGCGGCATGATGCGCCCGGTGTCGACCTCGTGCGCCGACCACATGGGCTCGGCCTGGGCGCGCATCCACACCTGGGACGGCGCCAAGTGGACTTTCACGTCCGACTGGCTGCAGGCCGACGAGATGATCCTCAAGCCGATGGTGCGACAGGCCGCGGACAAGTACCTGGCCGAGAAGAACCAGACGCGCCGCTCACCGGACGACTGCCGGTAAGCCCGAGGTGTCCAGCCCATGGTTGACGAAGAGGTCCTCCTGCAGCTCGACGGTGTCGAGGTGGTCTACAACCGCCTGATGCTGGTGCTGAAGCATGTCTCGCTGCGGGTGCGACGTGGTGAGATCGTGGCCCTGCTGGGCGGCAACGGCGCCGGCAAGACGACGCTGCTGCGGGCAGTGAGCCGCCTGCTGGCGGGCGAGCGGGGGCAGGTGACGCAGGGTTCGATCCGCTACGACGGCGCATGCACGGCCGCATGGGGACCGCAGGACATGGTGCGGCGTGGGCTGATCCAGGTGATGGAGGGGCGGCGGTGCTTCGCGCACCTCAGCCTGGAGGACAACCTGCGGCTGGGTGCCTACACGCGGCGCGACGGGCGGGCGGCGCAGCAGCACGACCTGGAGAAGGTCTATGCCTATTTCCCGCAGCTCAAGGCCCGTCGCAAGGCGCTGGCGGCGCATACCTCGGGGGGCGAGCAGCAGATGTGCGCGATCGGACGGGCCTTGATGGCGCGTCCGCGCATGATCCTGCTGGATGAGCCTTCGATGGGACTGGCGCCCCAGGTCGTCGAGGAGGTGTTGGCCATCGTGACCACGCTGAACGCGCAGGAGAAGGTCAGCTTCCTGCTGGCCGAGCAAAACGCCAACCTGGGCTTGCGGCATGCACACCGCGGCTACGTGCTGGAAAGCGGTCGCGTGGTGGCCGAAGGCGAGGCGCGAACCCTGCTGTCGAGCGAGGAGCTTCGGGCGTCCTACCTGGGGCTCTGAGGCGGGGCTGTGCCAGCCTTTCAGTTCACTGCGATGAGGCGCCCGCGTCCAGTTTGAGCACGGCCTTCGCCTGCCCCGTCTGGTCCACCATCTGGACCGAGCGTTCACCACCGCGCGGCACGGCCACGATGACGCAGGGCTGGGTCATCACCTGGGCCTGGAGCGTGCCCGGTTCGGGCGACTTCCACAGGGTGTGGATCGTCAGCGGCCCTGTCGGGGTTGCCGGCCGCGCCATGGACTGCACCTGGAACTGCCATCCCGCGTTCGGTCGCTGGCCCATCGACAGCTTGAGCACCAGGGTGCGCTGGAAGTCGATGGCCAGTGCCGGTGCCGGCGGCGGGGAGGAGGGCGGATCCGCGGGGATTTGCAGGTCACCGCCTCGTGTCGCCGCGGCCAGGGCCTGGGCGTCGGCAATGCGCGTCACGGCGGCCTGCACGCTGCCGCAATACGCATCCGCGTGCAGCACCTGCCAGTCCACACGCTGTTCCGCCGTGCCCGGCGGAACCGGGGTCGAGCCGCCGGCCTGGCAGGCTCCCAGGCAACCCAGCCCGGCCAGTGACAACGCTGTCCAGTGCTGCTTCTTGATCATGGGCATCCTCCTTGACCTCCGCGTCAGTCCATGCGCTTGATCTGGCGCACCGTCGAAGCAGACCCGTCGTTGGACGAGGCGCCGATGGTGGAGACGAAGCTGCTGAAGAAGTCCTGCCCGCTGAGATTGCCCGTGACGTTGATGGGCGAGGGGTTGTTCAGGTCCAGGTACATGCCGCACGCTTCGCCCAGGCCGCAGATGGAGCCGTCATTGTCCGCATCGCTGCCGGCAGCCAGCAGGTACTTGCCGGCTGGCACGTTGGTGAACTGGAAGGGATAGGCGCCGTTCGTCGCACGGACCATGACCTGGTGGGCCGCCCGCATGGTGTCGGGGTTGATCAGCAGCACGTAGTGCTGGCCCAGGTCGGCACGGGCGCTGGCCCCGCCGGCCGTCACCTGCATCACCACCGAGACCGTGGCACTGGTGCTGCCTGACACGAAACGCACGCTGCCCTTGTAGGCGCCGGGTGCCAGGGTGCCGCGGTTCACGGTCAGGGTGTAGTCGCCCAGGCCGTTGGCGCTGCCCGTGGGCGGGCTGACGCTCAGCCAGCTGTTGGCGGGGGAGACCTCCACCGTCGGTGCGGCCAGGGGCTGGTCGCCGCCGTTGCCGACGACGATCCGGACCGTGCTGGCGCTCGGCGGCAGGTTGATGGCGCTGGGATTGGCCACCAGCAGGCCCGGTGCGCTGCCCGTGCCGCCCTGGGCCGCCTGCACCGCCTTGACGGCGTCGATCAGGCCGTAGCCGAAGCTGTCGTCCCGGCCGGGGGCGCCGATGTCGATCGTCAGGCGCCCGGCAGCAAGCAGGGTGTCGACCTCTGCCGGCGTCAGGCTGGGCCGCACCGCTTTCATCAGGGCCAGCACGCCGGCCACGTGCGGCGTGGCCATGGAGGTGCCGGCCATCAGGCAGTAGGTGTAGAGAATCCGGCCGGAGCTGTCGTCGCCGCAGGTGCTGTAGATCTTGTCGACGCTGCCGTCGCCGTTGGCGTCGCCGTTGTCGCCCCCGGGCGCCGCCAGGGAGATGCGCGGGCCCGAGTTGGAGTAGCTGGCCAGCGTGCGGTTGATGGTGGTGGCGCTGACGGACAGCACGCCCGGGTACGAGGCCGGGTAGGTGTTGGCCGTGGAGTGGGCGTTGCCCGCGGCGGCCACGACGATGACGCCCTGCGCGCGCACCTGCGCGTAGACGTCCTGCGCGGCCTGGGAGAACTGGGCCCCGCCCAGGCTCAGGTTGATGATGTCGGCCCGGCGGGCCGGCAGCGTGTTGGACGCGTTGGGCAGGCCCGCGGCGTACAGCACGCCCTGCAGGACGTCGAAGGTGGCGCCGCCGCGCCTGCCCAGCACGCGCACCGGCATGATGCGGGCCAGGGGGGCGATGCCCGCGACGCCGGTGCCATTGTTGCTCAGGGCCGCGATGGTGCCGGCCACGTGGGTGCCGTGGAAGCTGCTCGTGCCGTTCACGCCGGACTGATCGCCCGGGTCGTCGGGGTTGTTGTCGATGCCGTCGTTGTCTCCGGCGCTGACGGGGTCGGAGACGAAGTCATAGCCCGGCACCAGCTGGCCCTGCAGGTCGGGGTGGCCCAGCAGCACGCCGGTGTCCACGACCGCCACCGTCACGGTGTTGGCCCCGCGCGTGGTGTCCCAGGCGGTGGGCAGGTTGATCAGCGGGTAGTGCCATTGCAGGCGGTAGTAGGGGTCGTTGGGCACCGCGTCTGCCCGCACGATGTAGTTGGGTTCCGCGTAGGCCACGTTGGGGTCGGCGCGCAGCTGCTTGATCGCCTCCAGCGTGGCCGCCTTGGCGTCGGCCGTGGTGGGCGTGGATCCGGCCTGGGCCTGGGCGGTAGACGCCAGGCCGCGTGCCTGGGTCGCCTGCAGCAAGGTGCGACCGGGGTTGTTCAGCTTCAGCAGTGCGGGGCCCACGGGCGGCTCGGCCACCTGGCTCAGGCCCAGTTTGGACAGGGTGACCTCGCTGCTTTGCAGGTTGGTGGTGCCCGGCTGGGGCGTGGTGGCACCGACCTGGCCCTGGGCCTGCATCTTGGCCATGGCTTGCGCCGGCGTGTTCCAGTGGACGATCACGTCGCCGGGGACGAACTCGGCCTCGCTCTGCAGCATGGCCGGATCCTGCGCCGCGGTGGCGGATTGCCCCAGGGTCAGCACGTAGGCGCTGGCGCCCGTGGCCGCATAGACGCGGATGTAGTAGGGCGCCGAAGCGGGGATGGTGATGCTCTCCAGCTTGCCGGTGCCGATGGAGCGGGCGACTTCGGTGCCATTGACGTCGTAGAGGTAGAGGTCGAGGTCGCCCTGGCCGGGGGAGCCGATGGTCAGGGTGACGGCCTGGCCCTGGACGGCGTCGACGCGGAAGAAGTCGCTGCGGTCGCCGGCAGCGCGCGAGCGGCCGCTGGGCCCTTGGCCGGCCACGTTCACATAGCCGCCGAGGTTGAAGGGGTTGGGCAGGGCCTGGGCCGTGCCCGGGGTGTCGTTGGCGGCGTAGGCGGCGTTCGGGTCATTCACGTCGCTGTCGACCTGGGTGTTCTCGGAGATCTTGACGGTGCCCGACACCTGGTAGCCGGTGCTGGCGCCTGAGCCGCCCGGCAGGGGGGGCGCCGGGGGGGCATCGCCACCGCCGCCACCGCAGGCCGCCAGGAATGCCGCGGCCACCAGGCTTGCGACCAGCGTGGTGCGGGTCAGGGCGGGAGAACTGGAGGGGGTGGAAGAAGTGGAAAAAGTGGAAGAGGGGACTTGCTGGTACTGCGAATGCTGTTGGTGCTGCTGCCTGCTCACTGCGCGTATTCCCTGATGACGATAAACGACCAAAAAAGTATCGGCGGATTGTCCGTGACGGAATCAACAGGTCATCCCCCCCTCATGGGTGAATCCAACCCCCCAAATGGGGGATGCGGCGCCCGAACTACGGGGTAAGCCGGCCGGTATTCGGCTCTTCAGTGCCCTCAAGTTCGCGGTGTACTGGCGCCGGCTGCGTCGTGCGGCCTTTTCGGGGGAGTGGCCCGTGAATTTCGTCAAGTCGTCGTGGTTGTCGCGCCGGGGCCTGCGGGGCTGTGCCGGGGTGCTGGGCAGCCTGGTCGTGTGGTCGGCGCAGGCCAAGTGCCTGGATGAAGTCCGCATGGACGAGCCTGTGGAGGCGGCGCGTGCGCCGAGTGACGCCGGCGCCCCACGCCTGAGCCTGCAGGCCATGGTGCGCGAGGCGATCCGGCGCAGCAACGCCATCGGCGCGGCCAGGCTGCTGGCCGAGGCCGCCGCCAACGACATCGAGGAAGCCAAGGCCGGCGGGAAGCCCCAGGCCTCGCTGTCGGGGTCGCTGTCGCAGGCCCACACCGCGGGTGACGGGCTGGAGACCTACAACGGCGCCAAGCGTTCGTTCGGCCTGAACGTGGGAGCCCCCCTGTTCGACGGCGGGCGCGTGCGCGAGCTGACCAACTGGCGCACCCAGCTGGCCGAGGCTGCCCGCCTGGGGGAACTCAACGCCCAGGAGCAGATTGCCCTGCAGACCGTCTCCCTGGCCCTGGAGCGCAGCCGCTACCGCATGCAGGCGCAGGTGTACGGGCAGTACGCCCGCAAGATGAGCTGCCTGGTCGAGGCGCTGGAGCAGATCGTCGCGGCCGACAAGGGCCGCGCCAGCGAGCTGGTTCAGGCCCGCAAGACGCAGAAGCAGGCCGAGATCCAGCAGGCGCAGGCGCAGTCCACCGCGCGCCAGATGGAAAGCCGCCTGGCGCGCTTCATCGGCGACGTCATCCCCAGCAGCGAGGGCCTGCCTTCGCTGCTGCTGGAAGTGCCCAAGCTGCCCGACCTGTGGGCCGAGGCCGAGCGCGCCAGCGACATCGCCCAGCTCGATGCCCAGGCCAATGCCGCGCAGAACTACGCCCAGTCGCTGACGGCGGGCAACAAGCCGCAGGTCAACTGGGTGCTGTCAGCGAACCGGGCGGGCGGGGGCGGCAGCACCAACTCGATGCTGGCGGGCATCAACGTGACCGTGCCCCTGGTCAACCCGGGCGTCGAGTACACCGTGCGCTCGGCCGAGAAACGCGCCGAGGCGGCGCGCCTGCAGCGGGCCGATACCCTGGAGGCCAAGCGCTTCCGCATGACCGAGGTGCACGAGCAGGCCACGGCCTCCTTCACCCGGGCGCGCCAGTACGCCGAGGTGGCGCGCGACAGCGACCGCCTGCGCGGCTTCACCTTGCAGCAGTGGCAGCAGCTGGGGCGGCGCTCCCTGTTTGACGTGATGTCCACGGAGAGTGAACACTACTCCCTGCGCGTGGCCTACCTGAATTCGCTGCATGACGGCCAGCAGGCCAACGCACTGCTGCGCTCGCTGGGGCTGGGCCTGAACGCCTGGCTGCAGTGAGGTTTGAGGGGATGGATCGGACGAACGATCGGGATCGAAGTCCATCGACCGGATCGAGGCAGTGGGCCTGGACCGCAAGGAGACGCGCATGAAGGCAGTCATTCTGGCAGGGGGGTACGGCAGCCGGATCTCGGAGGAGACCAACCTCAAGCCCAAGCCCATGGTGGAGATCGGCGGCAAGCCGATCCTGTGGCACATCATGAAAATCTACGCCGCCAACGGCGTCAACGAGTTCGTGATCTGCTGCGGCTACAAGGGCTACGTGATCAAGGAGTACTTCGCCAACTACTTCCTGCACATGTCCGACGTCACCTTCAGCATGGCGGACAACAAGATGGAGGTGCACCAGCACCACGCCGAGCCCTGGCGCGTGACCCTGGTCAACACCGGCGAGGACTCGATGACCGGCGGGCGGCTCAAACGCGTCGAGGACTACGTGCGCAACGACGAAGCCTTCTGCTTCACCTACGGCGACGGCGTGGCCGACGTGGACATCGCCGACACCATCGCCTTCCACAAGCGCCACGGCAAGCTGGCCACCGTCACCGCGGTGCAGCCCCCGGGCCGCTATGGCGCCCTGCAGATGGACGGCCCGCGTGTCACCGGCTTCACCGAGAAGCCGCGCGGCGACGGCGGGCTGATCAACGGCGGCTTCTTCGTGCTGTCGCCGCGCTGCCTGGAGCGCATCGCCGGCGACGCCACCATCTGGGAGGCCGAGCCGCTGACCGGCCTGGCCACCGAGGGCCAGCTGATGGCCTACGCCCACGAAGGCTTCTGGCAGCCGATGGACACGCTGCGCGAGAAGAACTACCTGGAAGAGCTGTGGCAATCGGGCCGTGCGCCCTGGAAGAAATGGTGATGGCCGGCGCGGGCCCGGCCTTCTGGCGTGGCCGGCGCGTGCTGCTGACCGGCCACACCGGCTTCAAGGGCGGCTGGATGGCCCTGTGCCTGCAGCAGTGGGGCGCGCAGCTGACCGGCGTGGCGCTGCCCCCCGCGACCCGGCCCAGCCTGTTCGAGCTGAGCGGCCTGGGGCGCGACATGGACAGCCACCTGCTGGACATCCGCGACGCCCCGGCCCTGGCCGCCGTGGTGCGCGCCGCGCGGCCGGAGGTGGTGCTGCACCTGGCGGCCCAGCCCCTGGTGCGCGCCAGCTACGCGGCGCCGCTGGACACCTTCTCCAGCAACGTGATGGGCACCGCCCACGTGCTGGACGCCCTGCGCGGGCTGGACAGCGTGCGCTCGGTGGTGGTGGTGACGACCGACAAGGTCTACCGCAACGAGGAATGGGCCTATCCCTACCGCGAGGGCGACGCCCTGGGCGGCCACGACCCGTACAGCGCCAGCAAGGCGGCCAGCGAGATCGTGGCGGCCTGCTACCGCGACGCCTTCCTGCGCGAGCAGGGGGTGGCCCTGTCCACCGCCCGCGCGGGCAACGTGATCGGCGGAGGCGACTGGTCGGCCGACCGGCTGATCCCCGATGCCGTGCGCGCCTGGGGCACGCCCGGCGCCGAGCCCCTGCTGATCCGCCGGCCGCAGTCGATCCGCCCCTGGCAGCACGTGCTGGAGCCGGTGTCGGCCTACCTGCGGCTGGCCGAGCGCCAGTGGCACGACCCGGCCCTGGCCGGCAGCTACAACTTCGGCCCGCAGACGCACGAGGCCGCCACCGTGGGCGAGGTGATTGCCCTGGCGCGCCAGGCCTACGGGCGCGGCGAGTGGGTCTGCGCGCAGCAGCTCGAAGGCCCGCACGAGGCCGGCTGGCTGGCGCTGGAGGTCTCGCTGGCGCGGGTGCGCCTGGGCGTGCAGCCGCGCTGGGGCCTGCGCCAGGCGGTCGAGCGCACCATGCACTGGTACCGCCGCCAGGCCGAAGGGGCGCAGGTGCGCGCGCTGTGCCTGGCCGACTGGCAGGATTTCCTTGACGACGGCTCCCCGGGCGCCGCGGCGTCCGCCCCGGCATGAGCAGCCGCTTCCGGATCAGCGACACCCCCCTGGCGGGCCTGCGCCTCGTGCAGCGCCTGCCACTGGGCGACGAGCGCGGTTTCCTGGCCCGCGTGTTCTGCAGCCAGGACCTGCGGGCGGCTGGCTGGACGGCGCCCATCGCCCAGGTCAACCACACCCTGACGCGTCGACAGGGCACAGTGCGGGGCCTGCACTTTCAACATCCCCCGCATGCCGAGATGAAGCTGGTGAGCTGCCTGCGCGGTGAGGTCTGGGACGTGGCGGTCGACCTGCGGGCCGGCTCGTCCACCTTCCTGCAGTGGCATGCGGCCCGCCTGTCGGCCGACAACGGCCAGGCGTTGCTGATTCCACCGGGTTTTGCCCATGGTTTTCAGACGATCACCCCGGACGTGGAAATGCTTTACTGCCACTCGGAAGCCTTTGCCGCGCACGCCGAGGGAGGACTCCACGCCAAGGATCCCCGGCTGGCGGTTTCCTGGCCATTGCCGATCGAAGAGCTGTCCGCGCGGGACACCGCGCACCCATTCATCAACCCAGACTTCCAGGGGGTTCGGCTGTGAAGTGTCGACACTGCCAAAGCGAATTGCGCCTGCCGTTTCTGGACCTGGGCAGCGCTCCGCCTTCCAATGCCTACCTGAGCGAGGCCGCGCTGCGCGCGCCCGAGGTGTGGTACCCCCTGCGCCTGCTGGTGTGCGAGAGCTGCTGGCTGGTGCAGACCGAGGACCACGCCGGCCGCGAGGCCTTGTTCACCGACAACTACGCCTACTTCAGCTCGTTCTCCAGCTCGTGGCTAGCGCACTCCCAGGCCTACGTGCAGGCCATGGCCGAGCGCTTCTCGCTGGGCCCGGACAGCCTGGTGGCCGAGGTGGCGGCCAACGATGGCTACCTGCTGCAGTACGTGCGCGACGCCGGCATCCCCTGCTACGGCATCGAGCCCACCGCCAGCACCGCCCAGGCGGCGCGCGCCAAGGGCATCGAGATCGTGGAGCGCTTCTTTGGCGTGGCGCTGGCCGAGGAGCTGGCCGCCCAGGGCCGCCAGACCGACCTGATGGCGGCCAACAACGTGCTGGCCCACGTGCCCGACATCAACGACTTCGTGGGCGGCTTCGCGCGGCTGCTCAAGCCGCAGGGCGTGGCCACCTTCGAGTTCCCCCACCTGCTGCGCATGGTGGGAGAGAACCAGTTCGACACCGCCTACCACGAGCACTACTCCTACCTGTCGCTGACGGCGGTGCACCGCATCTTCCAGGCCAACGGGCTGGCCGTCTTCGACGTGCAGGAGCATCCCACCCACGGCGGCAGCCTGCGCGTGTTCGCGCAGCGCGCCGACACGGGGCGCCACATCAGGCGGCCTTCGGTGGCCGAACTGCTGGAGCGCGAGGCGCAGGTCGGCATGTGCACGGCGAGCTACTACGAGGGCTTCCAGGCGCAGACCAACCGGGTCAAGGACGACTTCCACGCCTTCCTGATCGAGGCCAAGCGCCAGGGCAAGCGGGTGGGCGCCTACGGCGCCGCCGCCAAGGGCAACACGCTGATGAACTACGCCGGCGTGCGGCCCGACCTGGTCGCCTTCGTGGTCGACCGCAACCCCGCCAAGGCGGGCAACTACATGCCCGGCAGCCGCATCCCGATCGTCGAGGAGCAGGTGCTGCGCGACGCGCGGCCCGACTACGTCGTGATCCTGCCCTGGAACCTGCGCACCGAGATCCGCGCGCAGCTGAGCTACATCCGCGATTGGGGGGGCCGCTTCGTCACCGCGGTGCCCCAACTGGAGGTCAAGTGACATGAGCAAGCCGCCCCGCATCCTCTACACCAAGCCCTCCATCACGGAGCTGGAGGTCCGCTACACCACCGACGCGGCGCGCGACGGCTGGGGCGAGCGCTGCTATGAATACATCGGCCGCTTCGAGGAGGCCTTCAAGGCGCACCTCGGCGTGACGCACGCCATCGCCACCTCGAGCTGCACCGGGGCGCTGCACCTGGGGATGGCCGCCCTGGGGATCGGGCGGGGCGACGAGGTGATCATGGCCGACACCAACTGGATCGCCACCGCCGCGCCGATCGTGCACCTGGGTGCCACGCCGGTGTTCGTGGACATCCTGCCCGACAGCTGGTGCCTGGACCCCGAGCAGGTCGAGGCCGCCATCACGCCGCGCACCAAGGCGATCGTCGCGGTGCACCTGTACGGCAACCTGTGCGATCTGTCGACGCTGCTGGAGATCGGGCGGCGCCACGGCATTCCGGTGATCGAGGACGCGGCCGAAGCCATCGGCTCGGTCTACCAGGGGCGCCGCGCGGGCAGCATGGGCTGCTTCGGCAGCTTCTCGTTCCATGGCACGAAGACGCTGACCACCGGGGAGGGCGGCATGTTCGTGACCAGCGACCCGCAGCTCTACGAGCGCGTGCTGACCCTCTCGAACCACGGCCGCGCGCGCGGCCAGACCAAGCAGTTCTGGCCCGACGAGATCGGCTTCAAGTACAAGATGTCGAACGTGCAGGCGGCGCTGGGCTGCGCGCAGATGGAGCGCATCGAGGAGTTGACCCAGCGCAAGCGGGCGATCCTGAAGCGCTACCGCGACCTGATCGAGGGGCTGCAAGGCGTGAGCATCAACCCCGAGCCGCCGGGCACCGTGAACGGCGCCTGGATGCCGACCCTGGTGTTCGCGCCCGAGCTGGGCGTGACGCGCGAGCGGCTGCAGGCGGCGTTCGCGGCCGACAACATCGACGCGCGGGTGTTCTTCTATCCGTTGTCCAGCCTGCCGTCCTTCGGCGGTGGACCGGGCGCGCCGCGTGCGGCCGACATCGCGGGGCGCGCCATCAACCTGCCGAGCTTCCATGACATCACCGAGGCAGAGCAGCAGCGCGTGATCCAGCTGGTGCGCAGCGTGGTGAAGGAGTGGGCGCATGCCGCTTGAGACGGTCGCTGGCGCACGCTATGCGCTGTGGGGCAGCGCTGGGCACGCGAAAGTGCTGGCCGCGCTGATCCGCGGGCAGGGCGGCCGCGTGGAGGCCTTGTTCGACAACCGGGAGGTGCCCAGCGCGCTCGAGGGGGTGCCCCTGTACGTCGGCACCGCGGGGTTCATGCGCTGGGTGGGCGAGCTGGCCCGGCCGCAGGCGGTGCAGGCACTGGTGGCCATCGGCGGCGCGCGCGGGCGCGACCGGCTCTCCTTGCAGGAGATGATGCATGCGCAAGGACTGCGCATCGGCACCCTGGTCCATCCGCACGCCACGGTGTGCGACGGCGTGGCGCTGGGCGAAGGCTCGCAGGTGCTGGCGCAGGCCTGCGTGGCGGCCGAGGTGCGGCTGGGGCGGGCGTGCATCGTCAACCACGGGGCAGTGGTGGACCACGAATGCGTGCTGGGCGATGGGGTGCATGTGGCCCCCAACGCCACCTTGTGCGGCTGCATCTCGCTGGGCGACAACGTGATGATCGGCGCGGGGGCGGTGGTGCTGCCGCGCGTGACGCTGGGGGCGGATTGCGTGGTGGGGGCGGGGGCGGTGGTCACGAAGTCGTGGCCTGCTGGGAGTGTGCTGGTGGGGAATCCGGCACGGCCGCGGGCGGCGAAGGAGGATGCATGAGACCCCAGCGATCACGGTCTGTCCACCTGCCACGTCTCTGCATGCCTTATGTCTGCATGCC